>CAYOHT010000147.1:0-5394 GCA_964403815.1 uncultured Cocleimonas sp. | reverse complement strand
CGACTTTCCCAAACGGCATTTTTTTCTGCTTTCATTTTATCGGGGGCTACCATCATACGAACGGCATTAATTAAAAATTGACCGCCTTTTGCTTTAGGGATTTTTACTCTACCTTCGCTATCCGTTATCAACTCACTTTTAATGATTTTACCGTTTAATTTATTAAACACCGAGACATGCGCTTCAGGGTGTGGCTTTCCCTTCCACAATAGTTGCGCCTTAATAACGTTATCGTCGCTGGTGTAAGGATTGGTTTCTAGGACCCATTCAAATGTTAAACCCAATGCCCGGTCATTGCCTTTGCCATGACCTACTTTAATAACTGATTTTGCATAACGCCGATAAGATTCCGTGAAGTTACTTTCGGGCAGATTACGTTTTTTATGCTCAGCTAAAACCCAATCCAAACCTTCACTTTCTATAAAATCTGAAAAATTTTCCCATGTTTTATAGGTAACATCTGATGGTGTAGTAACGGCGGATAAAATTGCCAAGCCTTCTTCATTTACCAATTCACTAACAGCCGGCAGGTCACCTAATCTTGATTTCACTGCGCGTGATTTATCATTGATGGTTAAATCCAATGATGCATAGCTTGATGCAAGATAGGCGTATTTATTGCCTTTGAATTCTTGCCCTACTTTTTCATGTGCGCGCAATGTTTTACCCACTTCAATTTTATAATTTATGGGTTCTAGCCAAAACTCATGTGCAGATAATTGACTCACTGAAGCCACTACAACTAGCAACAAAATAAAACCACTAATTAATTTTTCTAACACGCTACAATCACTCTCTTTTAAAAACTAAGACTATTATGCATTTACGCTCTTTGCTTCTGCAAGCTAAACCCCTAGTCACATTGCTATTTATTCTTATTAGCTTGTTAAGCGCCACCTCTTTATCTGCGCACGAGATTCGCCCCTCTATCGTCGATATACATTTTGATAAAAGTGAAAAATATCAAATGACAATCAAGCTCAATCTTGAAGCGGTGATTGCCAACATAGGTGTTGAACATCAAGATACAGATGAGTCATACAACGCAAAACTCTACGATGCTTTAAGGCAAATGCCGTTTAATGTTTTGATTGAAGAATTTTCAAAGTTTGAGCCAACACTGCTTGAAAAAATACAGCTTAAGTTTAATGATAAGTTACAGCCGATCACCATAGAAAGCGTTGATATACCCGATGTCGGCGACCTTGATTTAGCGCGTGATTCCACCATCAACTTTGTCGGCACAATACCCACTGGCACTAAAAACCTAAGCTGGCAATGGCACAAAGATTTTGGCAATGCCGTTTTACGGGTAAGCTCATTAGATAATCCTGAGCTTTACTCCTCCTATTTATTAGACGGAAAGATAAGCGACACGATTGCACTAGAAGGATTAAAAGCACCCAGTAAGTGGCAACAATTTACTAATTATCTGCAAATTGGTTTTGTGCATATTGTGCCGAAAGGTTTGGATCATATTTTATTTGTGGTGGGATTATTTTTGCTCAGCACTCAACTACGCCCGCTGCTGATACAAGTCACCAGTTTCACACTCGCGCACAGCGTTACGCTTGCTTTAGGTATTTTTGGCGTATTAAGTATTTCACCTGCCATTGTCGAACCTTTAATTGCTGCATCAATTATTTACGTGTGTATTGAAAATATTTACGCTGATAAACTCAGTCGCTGGCGACCGATAATTGTGTTCTTATTTGGGCTATTACACGGGCTTGGCTTTGCCAGTGTGCTGCAAGAAATTGGCCTATCATCTACAAGTTTTATGACAGGTTTGGTGGCATTTAATGTGGGCGTGGAGCTTGGGCAACTAACCGTTATTGCGGCTTGTTTTCTCATCGTGGGTATTTGGTTTAGAAATAAGCCTTGGTACCGAAACAAGATTACGATTCCTGCCTCTATAATGATTGCGTTGATTGCTAGTTACTGGCTGGTTGAGCGCACTTTGTTAATATAAGGAAATACCATTTAAAACGAGGGAGGCTGCACACCCCCCCACTTTTACATGATGTTTATGATTTAAGCTTCAATAACCATCTACGCAATCCAAGCATTGCTAAAGGTAATAGCAAGAAGCCAAAAGAACCACCAGCTGATTTACTAGATGTTAATTGTTTGTTGCCATTATCAACGGCTACAACCTTAACGGTACGTGTTACAGCTGTACTATTTCCCGCTTGATCTATCGCTGAATAGGTAATGGTATAGGTGTCTATCACGCTAGTATCGACTGATCCTGATATTGAAACAGTGACAGAGCCGTCTTTATTATCTGTCGCGGTTGCACCTGCTTCTACGTAGCTTAAGCCTTTTATAATATTTATAATGGCGTTACCGTTAAGACTAATCACTGGAGCAACCGTATCGTCAATGACATTAACAGTACGTTTTATAGTCGTCGTATTGCCTGCATTATCTACAGCTGTATAGGTAATTTCATAACTACCTGTGGTTGTCGTGTCTACTGTTCCTACACTTGAAACCGTTACCACACCATCTAAACTATCCATCGCTGTTGCGCCAGCATCGGTGTAATTTGTGCCGACAAAAACCTCCACTGTGCTTGTATCATTAAGCGTAATAACGGGTGCAATGGTATCTGCAATAACTGTAATGGTTCGAGTCACAGAGATTGCGTTATTTCCTGAAGAATCTGTTGCTGAGTAAGTAGTGCTGTATACGCCTAGCACGCTAGTATCAACCGAACCTGTGCTTGAAGCTATAATATTCACATCAACATTATCACTAACGGTTGCACCCGCATCGCTATAGTTTGCGCCTTGATAAACTGAAATATTGCCAGCTCCATTTAACGTAACGACAGGAGCAACGGTATCTGCAATAACCGTTACTGTTCGTGTTGCCGTTGCTGTATTTCCCGCTTTATCCGTTGCCGTGTACGTTATCGTGTACGTGCCTAGTGTTGTTGTATCAACAGTGCCTGAAGTGATCACAGAAACGATGTTGTCAAAATCATCCGTAGCCGTTGCGCCCGCATCGGTGTACATTAAGCCTTTTATAATATCAAAAGTATTTGAGCCAGTGATAGTGATGACTGGCGCGGTGTCATCAATACCTTGTTGAATAGTGATTTTACCCGTTGAAATTTGGAAAAACGGCTGACTGCTACACGAAATCATAATGCGCGCATCTGTCATAACAGGCGTTGAGTTTGGAATAACAAGTTGCTCAGCACCATCATTGTTTGTATCTGCTAATAGTATATTTTTAACACCATTAACGCGCAGTAGTTGAATATCAACCTTGCTACAATTAATGGGCGCTGTATTTGTCCCGCCTACATTCCAGTTTACATTGATCGTTTGCAGGGTAGAAAGTGTTTGATTATTGCTCTGTGATAAAACACTAAAACCACTGGTGCTTTTAGTGGATACTTTCTTAAAATCAGAACCAATACCACCATTACCATCACGCACGACGAAAGCAAAATTCATATCACGAACCGTTTGTGGAAGCATCTCACCAAGAGTATTTGTACCCGCAAACAAATCACTCAAACGAGGAATATAGCGATCAGGATTTGCACTCGGTAGCAACGCACGAATAATCGCATTATTACCTCTATCGTCATTAACCGCTGAAGCCGTACCAATATCAATTTGGTCCCAAGTGTAAGAAGCATTAACACCTGCAACAGAACCGTCAAGCAAGAAAGGTGTGTTCACTGGAATAATATTATCGCCACCTGCGTCCACTACCAGTTGTTGCCCTGTTGATGTTCTCACACCACAAGCACTGCCATTGTCATAGCCTGCAGGGTCAGCTACACGCGTATAATTATTGATCTGCTCAATGCTTTTCCAGTGGAACATTGCATCTGCATCATGTTGAAGGTTGTCAGCATCACAAAGCCCACTGTATGCCATGATGGTGCTTCCGCTTCCTGGCTCTACCGCCGCTTCATCACTACGACCATTCCCACCACAATAGCCTTTGATACTATTGAAAGTATGGTGCGCGCCCAGTTGATGACCGATTTCATGCGATACAAAATCAATGCTAAATAGCTCACCTTGTGGATCTGTTATACCTGTCGCTCCGCCACCTTTTATGCCGTTTAAAATAATGGTTTTGCTCGAGTCATTAGGGTCGCGAACACGCGCCGCATCAGCACATGCCACGCCTACATAAGCAAGCCCGCCTAATGCACCTTGTGCAAATACATGCCCAATATCAAAATTAGCCACGCCAAGATTATTGGCTAAATTTCTTGAGTTCTCATGAATCAGTAATCTTGTATCAGCATTGGTATAGGGGTCTGTAGCGGCATTGGTGTAAATAAATTGTTCACCTGTCACCAGTTGTAACTTTATGCCAATATCTCTTTGGTAAATTTCATTCACACGATTAATCGTTGTGACAATAGAAGAATATGCTAGTGACTTGCCGCCTAACTTTGCGGTAAATTCTGCTGTACTAGCTATGGCTAGCTTATAAGTAATGAGTTGTTTAGCAGGTATTTGCGCTAGCTCTTTTATCTTTAAAGTTTTAGCTGAGAGCTGACGTGTCTCTTTTTTCGATAATATTGAATGCTCGCCATGCACATCACAATTAAAGTCTAAATTAAAATGTGCCGCATTCTCGCGCTTACTTAAACTATGATAAGTATTACTCTGTGATTGATCAGGGTCGATGAAAATGGTTTCACCATCTGACATTATCAACATGCCGTGAAAGCCCTTCTCGGTAAAATCAATTCGCCCGCTAATGGCAGGATCATCAACACCCACCACGCGCCATGTTTTAATTTCTGGATGACTAAGTGCCAATTTTTCTGATAACACAGGAGAATCAATCGCTTTAACGCGGACAAACTCACCATTAGGAAGTGGTAGATCAATTTCAATTTGAGGATTTATTTTCGCTTGTTTTGAGCGGAATGAGCGAGCGCTGAAACTAGCGCTATCAGTAGATAAAATATGCCTAAGGCTACTTTCATCTAAGCTTAACGTGCGTTTTTTTAATGGCTGTTTATCAAGCTGTAAACTACGATACTTTAGTTTTTTTGATTGTTTGAATTGCTTCAACTGGTTTATTTGTTGCTCGACCGAGGATGAAGTTGCACCAATATCTTGCCAAAATGACTGAGATGAATTTGATAATGGATTCGCAAAAACACTCGAGCAGACGAGTAAACTAACTAGCGTAGCAATTCTTTTCATGATTATTTTTATTGTTTCTAAGGGGTACTGGTAAGTATCGCACGAGAAACCTGAACGCCAGCTAAACAACGCCCGCCATTCATCTGTTATTCATCTCTTATGAAAATAAATATGATGGAGCTTTGAATGAATTTGATCAGGCTCTCCTTAAGGAATTCCTGATTAAGTCCAAGAATTATGAGAAAATAGCATAATC
>CAYOHT010000146.1:0-5407 GCA_964403815.1 uncultured Cocleimonas sp. | reverse complement strand
CCATAATATTTTTCACACGAACAGAAGTCATGACAAACAAACCTTTCGACTTGAATGATCCTTGTATATTCTGCAATCCAAAAGATGAAGAAATCCTTGCAGAAAATGATCTCGCCCTGCTAATAACGGATAACTCACCCGTGAGTGATGGGCACTGTCTTATCATCCCAAAACGTCATGCGAAAACGCACTTTGACATAACGGTAGACGAACATATTGCCTTTGCAGAACTAATGAAACAAGCCAAGGCATTAATTGAAGAACAAGGCTACAAGCCAGATGGCTATAATATTGGAAGCAATAATGGTGTGACTGCAGGACAAAGTGTCTTTCATTTACATATTATTCCGCGGTATGCAGGCGACGTAGCGCTACCGAAAGGTGGGATACGTCAAGTATTGCCTAAAAAAGCACTTTATAACCTTGGAGATAGGAAAATATAAAGACTGTCTGGGTTTTATGGTCGTCGTCAATATTATTTAACGACTGAAGAACGTGATTATATTATGATAGCTTTTCTCCAAAGCAACACTAATATGCTGCTTATTTTACACATTAATATTATTTGTTATAAAGTATGTAGAAAGCACACCCCCCTAGTTTTACATGATTGCTATTCTAAACAAAAAAATAAACTAACTGTATTTATCATCTTTTATATTTTATATACGCTTTTTGGAAATGGGCTTTTGATTATTCTTACCAGTTCCTATAAATTCCATCTTTTATATAATTGAAAATTTTGTGATGACTGAATCAACTAGAACCGATAACGAAGAAATGGACTTTTCCAGTGGCTTGGCTGCTTTTGAGGCGAAGCACTTCTCACGCGCTATGCAGCTACTTTCCCCTTTTGCTAACAATGGTGATGCACACGCACAGCATATGTGCGCCATTATGTTTCAAAATGGTTTGGGCACAGTGGAAAATCCTGAGCAAGCTGTGAAGATGATGACAAGCTCTGCTGAGCAAGGCTACCCCATCGCCCAACATGGCTTGGGCTTTATGTATATGCAGGGCGAATGTCTAGAAAAGGACTCCGTCAAAGCGGTTGAATGGTTTGAAAAAGCAGCTGAGCAAGGTTTGCAGGGCTCGCTGACTACCTTGGCGATGATGTATGAGCAGGGTGAGGGCGTTGAGAAAAATTCTGAAAAAGCGAAAGAATTATACAAGGCTGCTGGCTTTGATGATTTGGGTTAACTTAAGGTAATCATTATGAGTGAAACAAATGATAATACTATTCTTTATGTTGTAATCAACGATGAGCCCATTTTAGAATTCGATCGTAAAAAACCTTTGCCAGGTCATCAGCGCCAATATTTGGATGATATGGATGCTCAGATGGATCAAGGCATTGATATTGGCGGGGAGAAGGTTGAAAACCCTGATCCATTAGTACGCTCACAGTTTGTGGCTAATTCATTGGTTAATTCATTAATTAAGGATGAGTATTCTACCGCGATGGCAATGTGTACTTATTTAGCTAAACGTATGCCAGATTTACTACAGATTCAGTGCAAAGGCGATATTGATGATTCTGCCGCTGCATCAAAAGGGTTATCGATTGAATTTGTTTTTGATCGCAATTATCAACAAGCACAACAAGAACAACAAAAACAAACGATTCAATTTCATAAGCCTAACAATGATATCCATTAATGACTCATTCAATATGTATAAAGCACACCCCCCCACTTTTACATGATAGATAATTCAAGCCGTGCCACAGACTTTTCAAAATACACCTTGGTTTAACTATTCAAGATATAGCTGGAAGACAAAGCACGCTGTCATCATCGGCGGGGGAATTGCGGGCTGCCAAATGGCGTGGCATCTTTGCCAAGCGGGTTGGCGTGTTACGTTGATAGAGCGCCACAACAAATTAGCCACCGAGGCATCAGGCAATCCCGCTGGGGTTATCACCCCTAAAATGACATCCCAAGCCAGCCTTGGCGAAGATTTTTATACCCAGTGTTTTGATTACACCTTGTCTTTATTAGCCACTCTTAAACAACAAGGAAAGTCGATTGATTGGAAAAGTTGTGGCGCATTGCAACTCACTCATAATTCGCGTGAAGAAAAGCGCTGGGAATCTCTCGAACAACGAGATTTCTCTAGTGAGTTTTTACAACTGCTTGATGAAGATGAAACTTCGCAAATTGCAGGAATCGAGCTACCGTACAAATCCAGCTATTTCCCACAAGCAGGTTGGATAAGCCCTGCTAGCTTTTGCCAAGCGTTAAGTGATCATCCACATTGTAAAATTATTGTTGAAAGCGAAGCGCTAAGCTTGCAAAAGAAAAATGAATACTGGCAAATCTTAAATAAAAGCGATGAAAGCATTGCTGAGGCAGAAGCCATTGTTATTTGTAACGGCAGAGATTTATTCAGCTTTGAACAATCTAACTTTTTGCCCCATATGCCTGTTGCGGGGCAAACAACCTACGCGCTGGCAAGTGATGAATCTAAGAAATTACAAACTGTAATCGGACATGAAGGTTATTTAACACCTGCTATTAATGGGCAACATATTTTTGGCTCAACCTTTGAACGAGAGCAACCTAATCCAAAAATGAACCCAAAAGCTGATGATGAAAATTGTGAGCAACTGGAAAAATATTTACCCCCATTTTACGCCGAGCTCTACGGCTTTAAAAGCGCCCACACGGCTGTTCGCATGACAACGCCTGACCGTTTTCCTTATGCAGGCGCATTACCTGATAAGGACTTTTATCAACAAAGTTACCACGACCTTCATCAAGGTAAGCACTATAAAACATATCCCAATGCAAAATATCAAGAAGGGTTATTTATATTAGGAGGGCTTGGTTCACGTGGATTAACCACTAGCGGTTTATGTGCAAAAGCTTTATGTAAATTATTGGTAAACAAATATTCCTCACAGCCTCAACAGCAAAAACAACTGTTACAATATTGCCACCCTGCGCGGTTTTTAATTAAGGCGTTGAAGCGAAATAAAGGAATGTAAACCATGATCAGAAAATTTGAAAATCACACACCCAACATTCACTCATCCGCCTATATTGATGAAACTGCGCTGGTAAGCGGTGAGGTTACTATCGGAGAAGGCAGTTCAGTCTGGCCGATGACAGTGATTCGTGGCGATGTCAATTTTATCAAGATTGGCAAGCGCACGAATATCCAAGACACTTCTGTATTGCATGTTACTCATGCTAGCAACGAGCACAGCGTTAAAGTCACCGATGCACAAATCGGCTACCCGTTAATCATTGGCGATGATGTCACTGTCGGTCATAAAGCGGTATTGCATGCCTGCACGATTGGAGACCGCGTTTTAGTCGGCATGGGTTCAATCATTATGGATGGCGTGGTGGTAGAAGATGAAACGATTATCGCGGCGGGTAGCTTAGTCCCGCCGAAAAAAGTATTGGGAAGTGGCTACCTTTGGGTGGGTAGCCCAGCCAAGAAAGCGCGTGAATTGACCGATAAAGAGAAGAACTATCTTAAATATTCTGCTGAACATTATGTGCGTTTGAAAGTTCGCACAGAGAACTCATAATAATGAGGTCATTACGCAATATTATTCTAGCCATTATTCTTTTACTGGTATCCATTTGGTTTGTGACAACACAACCGATGTTTATCAGCGCAAAGTCTGTTAGCACACCTAATGTCGATCCACAGTTACTTAAATCACACGTTGTGATGCTTTCTGAAACACTCCCAGCGCGTGGCGGGTCTGAGAAAAACCTTAACCCTACAGTAGAATGGATTGAACAACAGATACAGCCTTTTGGCAAAAGCACTCGCCAGAGCTACAAAGTAAACGATGAAACCTTCTATAATATCTTATTAGACTTTGGACCCGCTTTATCGACAGAAGCAACGGAGTCCGATGAAATTATCATCGTAGGCGCACACTACGATACGGCTCACAGCTACCCAGGCGCAGATGATAATGCCAGTGGCGTAGCCGCGCTTATTGAATTAGCTAGGCTGTTATCACAAAATGAAAAAGCACTCACATCTCATATACAGTTAGCGTTTTACACATTAGAAGAACCACCCTATTTTCGTACTGAAAAAATGGGCAGTTTTATTCACGCCTCACGCTTAAAAGAGAAACAACAAAAGGTGAAAATGATGATTGCGTTGGATATGGTTGGCTATTTCTCGGATGAGAAAAACTCCCAAAAATTCCCGCTTCCATTTATGGATAAATTCTATTCTGATCGAGGTAATTTTATTGCAGTGGTGGGAAACCTGAGTAATATGTTTACGGTTCGTACCGTAAAGAAAAGAATGCTTAGCGCCACAGAATTACCCGTCTATTCCATCAATGCCCCCACGTTAATACAGGGCATCGACTTTTCAGATCACCTAAACTTCTGGCATTTTGGCTACCCTGCAGTACTCATTACCGATACATCTTTTATGCGCAACACGGCTTATCACACCCCACAAGATACGGCAGATCGTTTAGATTATGAGAAGATGGCTGAGGTGGTGAAGGGGCTTTATTTGGCTGTTATTCAATAAACTTCGTAGACTTATTTTATAAGCCCATGTTTTTTGAAGAGTCATTGGTACCCACCCTCTGAAAACCCCGTATATTTTTCGCCACTCACATAAATAACAGGCACACCACGAAGCCATTCTGCTCGCTTTAGCATCTTTTCGAGTATCCATTAGCATGTAACGGTTTCACTCTAATAGTTGACTGTTCATTTAAAAGCAAAACGTCAGGTCACTAAAAATGGGGGGGTGTGCCTTTTAGAATAAAGTTTTAGCCATCACAATCGCATCCTCCCTGCCCTTATCAGCGGGGTAATAATCTTTGCGTAAGCCTATCTCGTTGTAGCCTTCGGATTGATAGAGTTGGATGCCCGCATGATTGGATGGGCGCACTTCTAAAATACAAGTGTCGGCTCGGTGTTGTTTTGCGATCCATTCGGCTTCTGCTAATAGCTTGCGCCCCCAACCTTTTCCCTGTTCATCTGGGTAGACACAAATATTTAAGATATGCGCTTCTCCTGCTCCTGCTGAAATTACTACGTGCCCTGCGAATGCATTATCTAATTCAAATACCCAGCAAGAATACATGCGGCGGTTACGCAGGCAATCTTCAAAATTTCCGAATGTCCATGGATAGGGATAGGAAGCAAGTTCGCCTTGCATGACTTTTGCGAGATCTGCGTGAACCATTTTACGCAGGTATTTAAGCTCGCGTTTTTCTATCATTCAGGCGTAGAACCTGATGTTTCTAGTAGTCGCATTGCCAGCTTTAAATCTTCCCATGCTTTACGCTTATCCATCGGCTTGCTTAAAAGATAGGATGGATAATAGGTGACAACCATATCTGTGTTCGTTTCAGAATGTTTTAATGCTTTGGCTCGTAAGCGCGCTAGAGGCTCTTTACTTTGCA
>CAYOHT010000145.1:0-5502 GCA_964403815.1 uncultured Cocleimonas sp. | reverse complement strand
CCAAACAAGGTGCCAAACAAGGTGCCAAACAATGAATATTTAAAAACTATTTGATGCAGAACCAAAATCACCACTCTATGTGGCGGTCAATAAAGTACTGGTAAAGAATGATCCCAACTTGATGGGCATGATGAAACAAGCAAGCGCAAAAATGTGTTTAGCGACATCACTCACACCCGGGTTTAGCGGTTTTGATTTAATGAAACAAATAGGCAGTTGCCCAATGGGAATGCGCTGGGATGCTAGCTCTGATATGCAAGATGAGCTTTCACACATTTGGATTGACCAAATCACTTATTGGGATTCATGGGAATCTCATGAGAATTTCCATGAGACTTTTGAAGATGTAGTTGTCGATACCTGCGCAAAATGTGGCGATGTATTACTCGAAGGCCCAGAAGAGCCTGTCTATCGCATCGTAAAGAGCAGTCTACCGACTTAAATCTCACTCACGCAATGGCTGCGTAAAGCGCCGAAGGTAAAGCGGATGGCTATGCCGTAAATTCAGGCAAAACTGTGACCGTAATGGCGACGCATAAAATCCGCCCCGGTAAAGAAGCAGAATTTGAAGAAGGCGAAATCGCCGTGATGGAAGGCTTAAAAGCAACCAGCGGTATGGTGGGTTATCAAATACTCAAGCGTATTGGTTTATCAACATTAGGAAGCGGACACGCCACGGTTGAATCTATGATGGAAGATATGAAAGACAGCTCAGGCTCAAAACTAAAGCGTACTGCTGAGGTTTGGGAAGGTTACACGATTCCTGCTGAATACTTAGTGATGGTTGAATGGGATTCACTCTGCTCAGCACAAGACGGCATGCCTCATGTGAATGTTAAACCTGAATTGTTATTTATCCACGGTCCAAAAGTGTTGGATAACTGCTTGCATATGCCTGGAGTGAGATGAGCTATGCCCGAATAACTAAAAAATTTTAAATACTCCTTTTAGTTGGCTCATATACCTTTAGTATATTTAATAATATTAACATATTAGAAATTATGTTATAAAATTAGCATCTATTAAACACACTCATAAACATGACAATAGTTGCCAGCCAGACTAATCGTGAACTCGAATTTATCAGCCCTCTTGGTAAAGATGTTTTGCTTTTACATAACTTTGAAGGAAAAGAACAATTAGGGCGTTTGTATCGTTTTGATTTAGAGCTTAGAAGCACATCTGAAAATATAGACTTTGAAGCACTACTTGGTCAAAACGTATCCATTCGTTTGAATACATCAGCCTCCTTAATAGATGCCGTAACGGGTAAAGGTGGCGGTTTTGGTGAGCGTTATTTCAACGGCTACATCACCGACTTTTCACAAGGCACAAGCAAAGAGGGTTTTGCTACTTACAAAGCAACCGTCTCGCCTTGGCTGTGGTTTTTAAAACGCACTAACGATTGCAGAATATTCCAAGAACAAACCGTTGTCGATATTATCGAATCGGTTTTTAAAGACAATGACCAAACCGACTACGAGTTAAGACTTAACTCCAATTACCGAAAACGTGAATATACGGTGATGTATAGAGAAAGCCACTTCGACTTTGTTTCTCGCTTGATGGAAGAAGAAGGGATTTACTATTACTTTGAACATGACCAATCTAGTCATAAGCTGATACTTTGTGACAGCTACGCATCGCATGAGATGATTCCAGCTTATGATGGCATTCCGTATTATCCGCCTGATGCTACAACCATTCGCCACGAGGATATTATCAACAAGTGGGCGCAGAAGCGCAGTGTACGTTCAGGGGCTTTTGCTATTGATGATTATGACTTTGCCAATTCCAGGGCTTCCATTAAAAACGATCATAGCGCCCCTAAAGAACACGATAAGGCAGATGCTGAGGTTTACGATTACCCTGGTAAGTACATTACACACGATGAGGGTAAACAGTACGCTCAAATGCGCCAAGAAGAGCATCACGCCAGCTACGCCGAGATAAAAGGCAACAGCACCGCCAGAGAGTTTAGCGCGGGTAAGCTGATGAAAATGGTCAAGCATCCGCGTGACGACCAAAATATTGAATATCTCATCATATCGGTGACACACCAAGCAGATCAAGATGCTTTTAGCTCGACCAAAAAAGGCGCATCAGGCTACAGCTATAAAAACAAATTTCAAGTTATCGACAGTCGTACATCGTTTAGAACCAAAAGCGTCACCAAAATCCCGACGATTGAAGGTACGCAACACGCACACGTTGTCGGCCCAGAAAAAGAAGAGATCTACTGTGATGAATACGGCAGAGTAAAAGTCCAATTCCCATGGGACAGATACGGCAAGCGTGATGAAAACAGCTCCTGCTGGATACGAGTAAGCCAAAACTGGGCAGGCGGAAACTGGGGGCATATGGCAATCCCCCGCATTGGGCAAGAAGTTATTGTTGATTTCTACGAAGGTAATCCTGATAGACCAATCATCACTGGTAGAACCTACAACGATGCAACCAAAGTACCTTATCCGTTACCTGCCAATAAGACTAGGATGTGTATTAAATCTAAAACACATAAGGGAACTGGCTACAACGAATTAAGGTTCGAAGATGAAAGAGATCAAGAAGAAGTATTCATCCACGCACAGAAAGATCAGAATAATGTAGTCGAACATGATGAAACTACCAAAGTTGGAAATGATAGAACCGAAAATATTGGCAATGATGAAGCCATCTCAATCGGGCATGACCGTATAGAGTCTGTTGCTAATGATGAAACAATATCAATAGGACATGACCAATCAAACACCATCGGCAATGACCAGAACAATAAAATCATCCGCAATCGTATCAGTCACATTGGTAAAGATGAAATCATAAAAATAGACAACCACCGAAAGCTGGATGTGTATGCAGATCAATACATGACCACAGGTGGGCATCATAGCCACGAGGTAGGCGGAAGAGCTGAACTTAAAGTAGGTCAAAAGATAAAGCAGCGGACTAAAATCTATAAAGTTAGTGGCAGTGACAAAGTAACCCTTCTTGGGCCAAGTGGTACAATTATTATTGATTCAGGTGGAATTACTTTAAAAGGCAATGTGAAGATCAAAGGAACGCTGGCTGTCACCAGTGGAAGCCCTAGCCCTGTTCCTGCAATGGAAGCTCGTGCAAACAGCGGTAAAGCGCTGTGTATTCCTTGTATGCTAAAAAAGCTACAGGGTTGATGTTATGAGTAAGGATATACAAGTTTTGACTAAAGAAGGACTTTTTAACCATCCCTTACTTGAAGAACAAAAAAAGCTCGATGATGAGAACCCAAAGCTTAATCACTTTGCTGTTTTAGATGGCGCAAGCATTAAAGATACTGAAACTATTTTGCCTTCAAGAACAAGCAACTACCGTTCTTTGTTTTATCGTATACAAGAAGATGAATACTTCTCTGAAGAATCTGCACCCTATCTAATACAACTTGATAACACGCTACTAACTTGGCTGTTAGAAGACCTCTATGGGAAAGCCAAAGTGAGTTTTTATCAGTCTAATAAACCACTGGATGAACTAGCTCTCCATTTTTCACAGTACATTGTTATTCATACCGAAGAAACAGAAGAACACGAGGCAGGAGAAGCTTATTTAGCTTTTTATGATCCGCGAGTATTGGCTGGCTTCATTCGTGGGCTTGGTATTAATCGAGCAGATTTTTTTGAACCACTACACAGTATTTATGCAGAAAAAGAGCATGAGCCAGACACCCAACTTAGCTGGATGTTGGATAGCAAAGGTATCTGCCACGAAACATCCTACTCACTTCAAGCTAAAAAGGTTTTATCAACAAAGAGTCTGGAAGTGGAAGAACAAAAAGGCATTCTCTATCCGAACACACAAGAGAATGGTTATGTCTCTATTCTGATTACACCCTATATGCAAAATGCGCTTAATCAGCATGAGCAAGAACGAAATATTGAGCAGATGACATACGACTTAAAAAAGCAATTCCCCAATCTCTTCAAAGATAAGGACTATCAGAAGATGATTTCAAAAGTCTCTAATAGTGTTAAGCGTATGCAACAAGTCGGCTTTGCATCTTATGACAAGCTATTCACCTTATCAGCATGGGAGCTTCATTATGGCGCAGAGTACGAACAACGCGACCCAAAAGGTTTGCTCGCCAGTATTTGTGCATCACCCATAACAAATGAAGAAAGAAAGTTCACACAATTTAAAAACAGAATAGAACAACTCAACCTACAGCCAGAGGCAACGGCATGAGTGATAAAGATAAAAAACCACCCACAGCACAAGAAATATCCAACGCTTGCGCGCCAAACAAACACAATGTACAAGGCAAAGTAGGCAGTGCCGAAACCACCGCCTGTGGTTTAGTAAAGCTAAAAGCTTATTACGAAGACCGCTGGAAAACACCCATGGCAGGGGCAACCTTTGATTTGTATGTAAATGGTAAAAAAGTACTCAGCAAAGAAAAACTCGCAGGCTATGACCACGGCACACTAAAACCTGGCACCTTCGTTTATGAAGTCGAAGAACAAGGAAAAGTAGAATTTGTCATCACCTCCGAATTTACCGAGGCCGAAATAAAAAACTTAAAAGCCTCAATACGTAAAACACTCGCGCCTAAAATGACCAGCCTCATACAAAATATGAAGCCCTATCAAGAAGCATGGGATAAAAGCCCGACATTGTCCTTTCTTTCATCACTTAAAAAAGGAAAAGACCAAGCAGAAGACGACTTTGTAGAATCCATCGGTGATTTATTCTCAGCCGAAACATGGAAATCCATAGGAAGCGACATCAGTAATCTCGCAGGAAAAGCCCGCGCCGCCGCCGAACAACACGCGGGCGAAATGATAGTAGCACAGCTAAAAGTCTACCAAGCGATAGACAAAAACGGATTCGGTGATTGGGCATTAAACGAAGCAAAAGAGGCAGGTCAACAAATTCTCAACGATATTGACAACCTAGAAAAAGCCTTCGAAAAATCCAAAGCCGACTTAAAAGACTTTGCCAATGACAGCAAAGTCATCTTTAACCACCGCAAACAAATACTCAACCTACCCAGCATGATATTAAGCGGAAAAGTAAACGAAGTAGAAAGCTTCTTAGACACCGTTGTAAAGCAAGTAGACCCAGATATTTACCAAGAAATCAAAGACAGCGAACACTGGCAAAGCACCATAGAACTCATCTATGACGGCGAAGCCATCGGGCTACCGCTTTACTTTTTAAGTGAAATGATGAGCGCCGTCCCGCCCAACTTCTATGCCGAAAAATTCAGCTACATAGGCGCCACCCTAGTCATCGAAGTAGCGCTAATCATTGTACTAGCATTACTCGGTGGCGCAGGCGCGGCGGCACGTTTAGCCAGCTTAATCGCCAGAATAAAAGGCATCGCCAATAAAACAAAACAAGGCGCATCCGCATTAAAAGCCTATGTGGCTATGTTAGAAGCGTTTGAGAAAGTCATAACAACGATTAAAACCGTTGCCAATAAAATGACGGCATCGAGGCGTTTAAAAACAAAGAAAGGGGCAACAGCAG
>CAYOHT010000144.1:0-5512 GCA_964403815.1 uncultured Cocleimonas sp. | reverse complement strand
CCATAAATATGATTAAAACGGCGCGCTACCTCACGGGTTAGCTCAATATGTGCAACTTGATCTTCCCCTACAGGAACCATGTCGGCCTTATAAAGCAAAATATCGGCTGATTGCAGTAGCGGATAACCCAAAAACCCGTAAGTGGCTAAATCTTTCTCACGTAACTTTTCTTGCTGATCTTTATACGTTGGTACACGCTCTAACCAACTGAGTGGCGTGATCATCGAAAGCAATAAATGTAGCTCTGCATGTTCTGGCACTTGCGATTGCAAGAAGATAGTTGCCGAGCTGGGGCTAATCCCCGCCGCAAGCCAATCAATCACCATATCTTCAACATGCGTTGGCGTACCGCTTGGGTCATCATAATGTGTTGTGAGTGCATGCCAATCTGCTACGAAAAAGAAACATTCGTAGTTTAATTGCATGTCTACCCAGTTTTTTAGTACGCCGTGATAATGGCCTAGGTGGAGTTTTCCTGTCGGGCGCATACCTGAAACGACGCGCTGATTTTGGGGGATGTTTATACTCATAAACTATTAATAACTCACTAACGATAAAGCAATTTTTTGAATGAAACTAAAAAAGGGTGAAATATTGATTATATTATTATACGACAATAAAATAATACCAACGATAATGTACAAGCCGTAAGGTTCAATACGATCCATTACATTAGCAATATTACGCGGCACAAAGCCTGAAAGCACTTTGCTACCATCCAAAGGCGGTATTGGCAGTATATTAAAAAAAGCGAGGATGAGATTAAAATAAACCCCTATCCATGCCATATCAAAAAAACCGCCAACAATACTTGAAGGACGACCATCAGTCATTCCCATTATTAGTTTTATGACAATCAACCAAAAAACCACCATCAACAAATTAGCGATAGGGCCAGCAACCGCTATAAGCGCCATATCTTTTCGTAGGTTCTTTAAGTTGCGCGTACTCACTGGCACTGCTTTTGCCCAACCAAACAGCATTCCTGATGACACCAACGCCACTAACGGCACAATCACCGTGCCAACAGGATCGACGTGTTTAAAAGGGTTTAGCGTTAAGCGTCCGAGCATTCGTGCTGTACCATCACCCAGCTTATTCGCCACCCATCCATGAGCAACCTCGTGCAATGTAATCGCAAACAGTATTGGAATGCCCGCTGTCGCGATGCTGTAAATTATCTTTTCTAAATCCATTTGTTCATTATCTCAATGTGTCTATTGGTCCGTTAGTTAGTGCTGAACCAGCCAATCCATTTCACCCAAACCTTGTCGTAGTATTTCAGGCGCACCCTCTACTAAATTAACAACCGTTGTTGGTTCATGCCCACTAAAGCCGCCATCAATAATTAAATCCACAATGCCTTCTAACTTTAAACGGATTTGGTAAGGGTCTACCATTGGGTATTCTTCACCTGGTAACATCAACGTGCTCGACATTAACGGCTGACCAAGCTCTTCTAATAAAGCAGAACAAACCGTATTATCAGGCACACGCAAACCTATCGTTTTACGCTTTGGATTTAACAAGCGTTTGGGTACTTCGCGGCTGGCTTGCATAATAAAAGTATAAGGCCCAGGTGTAAGTGTTTTCATCAGGCGGTAATTCATATTATCAACCACAGCATATTGTGATATTTCCGACAAATCACGGCATACTAAAGTGAAATTATGGTTTTTATCCAGTTGGCGAATCATACGGATTTTATCCACCGCTTTTTTATCTCCCAAATGACAACCAATCGCATAGCTGGAATCGGTAGGGTAAATCACCACACCACCCTTGTTAATTATCTCAACCGCCTGCTGAATAAGGCGTTTTTGCGGATTATTGGGGTGAATTTCAAAAAATTGACTCATATACTACTATTAACCAAATCACTTACACGTTAAAATGCGCTATTCTACATCACCTTAGCTGTCTGGGACATATAATTAAAATGAAGTTTTTGTTCGATTTTTTACCCGTTATTTTCTTTTTTATTGCGTACAAACTTTTTGGTGATTTACCTCCAGCGTTGGTTGGTTTAGGCAATCAAATACCTGGTGTTTCTTTATCGCAAGACAACCCCAAACACGCTATTATTTTTGCAACTTTAGTTATTATCATCGCTACTATCTTGCAAAACTTATTACACTGGGTCACGTACAAAAAGCTTGAGAAAATGCACCTTATTTCACTCGGGATTTTATTAGTCTTCGGTAGCATGACCGTGGTGTCACGCGACCCTGACTTTATAAAATGGAAGGTTACAATTTTTAATTGGATTTTTGCTACTGTAATACTGGGTAGCCTTTACATTGGTAAAAAACCCTTGATCGAACGCATGATGTCACACGCTATCACCGTTACTGATGATGTTTGGAAAAAGCTAACTTACAGCTGGGGCGCATTTTTTATATTTGTTGGCATTCTTAATTATATCGTGGCATTCTATTTTGCAGGTATTGATGATGAAAACTGGGTAAACTTCAAGCTATTTGGCATACTAGGTTTAACCTTCGTCTTTATGATTGCACAAGGGATCTACCTTGCTAAAAACGCAGTCATAGAAGATACTGAAGACGAGCAAGAAGACGAAAGCGAAAAGCAAAGGGACAGTTAAATGTTATACGCAATAATCTCAGAAGATATTGAAAACAGCTTAGAGAAGCGACTTTCTGTTCGCCCCGCTCATGTAGAGCGCTTACAACAACTAAAAACCGAAGGGCGTCTTGTATTAGCAGGGCCACATCCTGCGATTGATAACGAAGACCCCGGAACTAATGGCTTTACAGGCAGTCTCATTGTGGCAGAGTTTGAATCATTAGAAGTTGCCCAGCAATGGGCTGATGCCGACCCTTATATTGGGGCTGGCGTTTACAAACAAGTTACTGTAAAACCATTTAAAAAAGTACTACCATAGCACTTGGATTTAAACACAATAAATCAACAAATTACGTCAAGGGAATAAAAATGAAAATGAGTAAAAAAACACTTTTAGCAACATCAATTATCAGTTTAGCATTAGCGGCAACATCACTAACGGCTGAAGACAAAGCAGCCACCGATGTTGTTATCGCAACCGTAAATGGCGATAAGATCATGAAAAGCACACTGGATGGTTATCTCGGCGTCTTAAACAGGTCAGGAAAA
Source organism: uncultured Cocleimonas sp. (assembly GCA_964403815.1). Lineage (GTDB taxonomy): Bacteria > Pseudomonadota > Gammaproteobacteria > Thiotrichales > Thiotrichaceae > Cocleimonas. The sequence continues at coordinate 2,377 of CAYOHT010000144.1, read as the reverse complement.
AAGGGCATAAATAAGCAAACGGCTGTTGATGATTTAGTTGCTACAGAAATTGCACTGCAAGAAGCACGCAAATCTGACATTCTTAATCGCCCAGATACTAAAAAAGCCATTGAAGATTTCAAACGTAACATCCTATTAAAAACATGGACAAAAGAAAAAGTAGATGCGTTTGATATCAACGACGATGCTGTTAAAGCTGCCTATGATGAGCGTGTTACAAAGCTTGCTAGCAAAGAATACAATGCACGTCACATTTTAGTAAAAACTGAAGATGATGCTAAAGCAATTATTAAAGAACTAGATGGTGGTGCTGATTTTGAAAAATTAGCAAAAGAAAAATCCACAGGTCCATCGGCTTCAAACGGCGGTTCTCTGGGTTGGTTTAAGCCTCAAACTATGGTTCCTGCATTTTCTAATGCGGTTAAAGACATGAAAAAAGGCGGTGTTTCTAAAGCTGCGGTAAAAACACAATTTGGTTATCACATCATCAAACTTGAAGACAGCCGTGATACTAAGTTGCCCACACTTGATTCATTAAAAGGTCAGCTAAAACGCGTTATCGCACAAAAGAAAATGTTGGCTTATATGACTGATCTAAAGAAAACTGCTGATGTGAAAATCACACTGCCCGAAGAGCCAGCTGCGGCAACCGAAAAGAAAGACGACGCTAAAAAAGAGACAAAATAAAAAATGACATCAGATTGGAAAGCATTTCTTAGTGCGCAAAACACTCAATTCACCGCGCTAAAAAACATACAAGATGAAATGCTTTTCGACCTGTCTGGTCACGGAATCATTAAAGTTTGCGGTGAGGATGCTGAATCATTTTTGCAAAATCAACTCAGTAACGATATTCACAATGTAACCGAAACAGCACACCAAGCTAGCGCCTGGTGCTCACCCAAAGGTCGCATTATTGCGACTTTTCAAATATTTAAACGTGCTGATTGCTTCTACATAAGTCTTTCTGCCGACTTATTAGAACACGTCATCAAAAAGTTACGCATGTACGTGATGATGTCAAAAGTGACGCTTGAAGATGTCACCGATTCAATGGTGCATTTTGGCTATGCAGGCGATTTACAAAACCTCGTAAAGAGTGCGCCTAACGATTCTGAACAAGCAGTTCAACACGGTAATCTAAGCATTTTACGCATTGCAGGCGACCATCCTCGTTACGAAATTTTTAGTGATTGTATTGATGATGCGAAACAACTCTGGGAACAATGCGCAGAGAAAGCCGCAACCATCAGTAACAATGGTTGGGATTACCTAAACATCCTCGCGGGACTTCCTGATATTAGCGAAGCAAGCTCTGAGGCATGGATTCCCCAAATGGTGAATTACATCGCAGTTGGTGGTGTCGATTTCAAAAAAGGCTGCTACCCAGGTCAAGAAATTGTTGCTCGACTTAATTATCTGGGCAAAACAAAACGCCGCATGTACCGCCTTCAAATAAATACGGATAAACTACCTGAAATTGGTGATTCCATCACTAACGACTCTGATAAAGATGCAGGAAAAATACTCAATACTGCCATCAACCCAGAGGGTAAAGTTGAAGCTTTGGCTGTTCTAAAAATTGCCGAAGCCGAAAAGTCGCTTACACTTTCAGGCAATGGTATTGAAGTTTTAGCACTGCCCTATTCTCTGGATGAATAAACACCGTTAGCGTTGTGAATAAAAATAAAAAAAACATATTACTTATACACGGCATTCTAATGAATCCGTTGGAAATGAAATTTCTAGGTTGGCAGTTAGAAAAATCAGGCTTTCATGTTCATTATCTTTATTATCAATCCGTTCTAAAATCACCCGCTGAAAATGCGCGTATTATTCACAAGAAAATACACGAACTTAACCTACCTGATTTACACATCGTCGGGCATAGTTTAGGGGGGATTCTTATCATGCATTTATTCGACCAGTTTGATGATATACCCGAAGGCAGAATTGTAATGCTAGGTTCACCTGTAAACGGCAGTTGGATTGCTCAAAAAGTACAAGACTGGCCTGTTGTTTCACCTATTATATCGCGCAGCATGCCCAATGCTCTTTCTGGTGTGGACATGCCAGAATGGAACACAAAACGGGACTGGGGAATGATTGCAGGTACTAAAAGCCAAACAGGGTTAGGAATATTTACAGGCGGGTTACCCGAAAAGAGCGATGGCACGGTGCTAGTAAAAGAAACCATTCACCCCAAGCAGACAAAACACATGACTGTTGATATATCACATACGCGCTTATTGTTTTCAAAACGCGTTGCAAAATTGACCAGCCATTTTTTGAATACAGGGAGATTTAGTAAGTAGCCAGAGGTTAGTATTTACAAGCACACTGTACACACCCCCCCACTTTTACATGATATAAAGGG
>CAYOHT010000143.1:3727-5515 GCA_964403815.1 uncultured Cocleimonas sp. | reverse complement strand
CTATATTAACTAGCTGAATATTTTACATATTCTGCTTATATTTTTATTTGAAATACTCACAACAAAAAGCTTTATATTGTGAATATTTTCATTAAAATCAACGGTACTAATATACCGATAATCTGCCCTTAAGGTGCAGTTAAGCTTGCAAAAGGTATTCTTTTCGTGTATTTATGCGCCTGTGAAATAAAAGCATTGTTTAAAAAAACACTCAATTTTAAAGAAAATATAGGGCTATTGTATTGTCTACTGCAGTTAAAAATGACAATCATTACAGCGATAATGATTGGAACGATGTAATTAAAAAATACAAGCTTCATAGTAATATGGAGATCGTTATCAGTGAGAAAGCGCCTTCCTCTAATCCTGCGGGATTAAATAGAGGAAGCCAAGCTTCGCCGTGGATATTTAGAACGCTAGCTTTAGCTGGCCTAGTGGCACTATTAGGCAACCTTCCATTTCAGTCTCGTTTAGTTAATGCATCTGATGCTAACATCCAAGCATTTAACATTAGCCCTATAGAAGAAACAATTACAAAAGTGGTAGCGACACAAGGTCATCCAATAAAAGACTTTAATTTTGAAAGCCAGGCTAATGAATCAGAAGATGATGTAGTTATCGGGTTTCACGAACTAGAACTACCTAAACATGCCCTACAAACTTACGCTGGTAATGTTGATGAAGATAACAGCAGTAAATGGGCAACTTACCAAGTTAAATCTTACGACAATCTCACCAATGTTTTTTACAAACTAGGTCATCAATCTAGCTTAAAGACATTGCAACAAAATGAGACAATAAAGAAAGAGTTAGAGTCACTCAAAAAGGGGAGCATTGTCCGTGCTAGCTCAAACAGCGATGGCGACTTATCTGAGTTAGTATTTACACACGACAAGAAAAACAGCTACGTTATTACTTTGAATGATGAGAAATACAAAGGAACGTGGAAGAAAAATATTTTTGAAGTTCGACAATCGCGCGCTAGCTTCACTATCAAGAACGGTCTTTTCTTTGATGGTAAGAAAGCAGGTATTGCAAACAATATAATCAAACAAGTGGTTAAAGTATTCGATTGGGATATCGACTTTGCACACGACGTTAGAGTGGGAGATAAAGTCACTGCCGTTTTTGAAGAGATTTACCATGATGGCGACAAGGTTGCTGACCAACACTTACTAGCGGCTGAATTCATCAACAAAGGCAAAGAATTTAGAGCCATTCGTTTTACCAACAAAGATAATAAAACGGATTACTTCACACCGCAGGGTCGTGAAATGAAAAAAGCCTTCATTCGTACACCGATTGCTCATGCGCGTGTTTCATCACACTTTAACCCTGGTCGCTTTCACCCTGTGTTACATAAAATTAAAGCGCACAAAGGCACTGATTTTGCAGCAAGAACAGGAACACCTATTATGGCAACGGGCAATGGCACGATTAAATCAATCGGGCGCAAAGGTGGCTACGGCCGTACCGTTGTTATCCAGCATCGCGAAGGTTACACAACACTTTATGCGCACATGTCAAAATACAAAAAGAAATTAAAGCAAGGTGATAAAGTTTATCAAGGCGACATTATTGGTTACGTTGGCTCTTCTGGATTGTCTACAGGCCCACATCTGCATTACGAATTTAGATTAAATAATAAAGCAATCAACCCAATGACGGTTTCTCTGCCTAATAGCATGTCATTGTCCAGAAGCGAACTTAAAGATTTTCGCAACAGTGCGTACAACTTAGTATTACAGTTAAATGTATTACACCGTTTTGTAAAAGCTAAAATTGAAA
>CAYOHT010000143.1:0-3627 GCA_964403815.1 uncultured Cocleimonas sp. | reverse complement strand
AACTTAGTATTACAGTTAAATGTATTACACCGTTTTGTAAAAGCTAAAATTGAAATCAATAGCGCTATCGGTGGTTAATAACACCCTCTTAGCCAAACTTTCTTGTGGCTGAGTCTTCATACTATATTGGCTTAATGTCTGGCACCAGCCTTGATGGGGTTGATGCTGTATTGGTTGAGTTTAACTCCGATGTTCCAAAGCTTATCGCTAGCTACTCCCACCCAATACCCAAAAACTTACAAACAAAACTTATTGATTTTACCCAGCCCGACTGGCGTGGAAGCGTTGCTAGCCTAGGTATTTTTCACCAACAGCTTGGCAAACTATTTGCTGATGCCGTAAATCAGCTTCTCCAGCAATCAAATACAAACCCACAACAAGTGCTAGCCATTGGTAGCCATGGTCAAACAATTTGGCACCAGCCCGAAGGGGAGTTTCCTTTCAGCTTACAACTTGGCGACGCCAATTTAATTGCGGAACTCACAAACATCACAACGGTTGCAGATTTTCGTAGCCGAGATATTGCCGCAGGAGGACAAGGTGCACCGCTTGTGCCAGCTTTTCATTACAATACATTGAGTCACCCTGACAAAAACCGTGTCATTCTAAACATTGGAGGACTTGCAAACATCAGTATTTTACCCTCAAAAGTCAGCAATGAGCCTGTAACTGGTTTTGATACTGGCCCTGGCAATGGGCTTATAGATGCTTGGATACACGTTCACAAGGGCAGTAACTACGACAAGAGCGGTGATTGGGCAAAGTCAGGCGTTATACAAGGCTCTATTTTAAACAAGCTACTCGAAGACCCTTATTTCTCGCTTTCAGCACCCAAGAGTACTGGCAAAGAGTTTTTTAATCTCACTTGGCTAAAAAGCACGTTAGGAGATACGTTAGATAACCATAAGCCCGAAGACATTCAAGCGACACTAACCGAGCTTACGGCTAAAACGATTGCCGATGACATCAATAATAATATCGCCTCATCTTGCGACGAGTTATTTATCTGTGGTGGCGGGATTCACAACCGTTTTTTAGTTGAGCGGCTCCAATATCACTTAGCTACAGTCACCATTGCATCCACACAAGAATTAGGCATTGATCCTGACTGGATGGAGGCGATTGCTTTTGCATGGCTAGCAAAACAAACGATGGAGGGAAAGACTGGGAATTTACCCTCAGCAACAGGCGCTAAAGGCACTAGAATATTGGGCGCTATTTATTCTGCTTAAATCTATCATGTAAAAGTAGGGGGGTGTGCTTCGGCAGGCTCAGCAGAACTGCTTTCTAAATTACTCAAAAACACTGCAAGAATTAAGCCGCCTGAACAGGTATTGCATTAGACAGTCGCTCAATCTTATTATTCTCATCAGCATAAACCAAAGCAGGTTTGAATTTTTCAACCTCAGCTTCGCTCATTTCAGCATAGGTACAAATAATCATTTTATCACCTGGACTGGCTTTATGTGCTGCCGCGCCATTAACGGAAATTGTACCCGAACCCGCCTCTGCAACAATCGCGTAGGTTACAAAACGCTCGCCATTGGTTACATTGTAAATATGCAACTGCTCATATTCACGGATACCTGCGGCTTTTAACAAGTCCAAATCAATCGCGCACGAGCCCTCATAATCCAGCTCAGCATGGGTCACAGTTACACGATGTAGTTTTGATTTAAGTAGTGTTAGGTTCATTTGTTTATCCTATACACACCCCCCCACTTTTACAGCATGATTCCGTTTATGAACAAACATCATGTAAAAGTAGGGGGGTGTGCTTTCAAGCATTAATTAAATACAAGCGCTATAGATCAAGCGTAATATTATCAATCAAACGTGCTTTGCCGAGCCAAGCTGATGCCAATACTACTAATTTTTTATCATCAACCCCAGCAACCGACAAGTCACTTGCATTGCGTACTTCTATATAATCGGGCTTAAATCCATGCTTTTCAAGGTTTTCGGACGCGATTGTTTGCAGAGAATCATAGTCATGGTTTCCTTGTTGAATAGCATCAGTAACCGCCAGCATTTCTTTGTAAAGGTTTGGCGCAATATTATCCCTTTGACCCGTGGTGAGATAATTATTACGAGAGCTCATGGCAAGTCCGCTGTCCTCTCTTGCTGTCGGCGCTTCTATAATCTCAATACCAAAATCTAAATCCTTTACCATGCGCTGGATTAGCATAAGTTGTTGGAAATCTTTTTTACCAAATACTGAAATATCGGGCTGAACCAAATTAAACAACTTTGCCACGATAGTTGCCACACCTGAGAAATGTCCAGGGCGAGAATCACCTTCTAGTATCTCACTGATTCCCCCTACTTCTACATGCGTTGTGCCACCATCGGGATACATCTCTTTTGCAGTGGGTAAAAAAACCAAATCTACATCTTCTCTTTTAAGCAGTGCTAAATCATTTTCTAAGGTTTTGGGATAAGCATCTAAATCTTCAGGTTTATCAAATTGCGTAGGATTAAGAAATATCGAAACAAGAACACGATCAGCAACTTCTTTGGCTTTTCTTACCAGCGACAAATGTCCATCGTGCAAATTACCCAGCGTTGGCACAAAAGCCGTGGTTTCGGCATTTGAGCGATAACCACGCATCACCACACGAAGTGCATCTTTATCATTTGCTTGAATCATATTTGAGAACCTATTTTGTTAGAGCCAAAGCACACCCCCCTAGTTTTACATGATGAATATCTTAATCAATAAAATCTAAAAGAAACACTGCTCATCTGTAGGAAAAGAACCATCACGCACAGCTCTAACATAAGCCGCTATTGCTTCAGGAATATTACGGCCATCCTGCAAAAAATTAGCTGTGAACTTTGGCGCGAGTGAAGATATTCCAATCATATCTTGAAGCACCAGCACCTGCCCATCACAGACACGCCCTGCACCAATACCAATCGTTGGGATTTCTAGTTCTAGTGTCAGCTTCTCAGCAAGATCAACAGGAACACATTCTAATACAACCGCATCTGCACCCGCATCTTGTAATGCCAATGCATCGGATAGCATTTGTGTTGCGACCACATCTTCTCGCCCTTGTACGCGATAGCCGCCGAGCTTATGCACTGTCTGTGGCGTTAAACCCAAATGGGCGCATACAGGCACGCCATGGCGCGTCATGTGTCTTACCGTATCAAGCTGTGCCTCTCCGCCTTCTAACTTTACGATATGTGCCTGCCCTTCTTGCATTAAACGTGCCGCATTGCTTATGGCTTGATTCGGGTTTGTGTAGCTCATAAACGGTAAATCTGCCATCACCATTGCACGTTTACACTGTGGCGCTACGGATTTTGCATGATAGATAATATCGTCAACGCTAACAGGAACCGTAGAGTCATGTCCTTGCATCACCATGCCAAGAGAGTCACCCACAAGTATCACATCGACACCCTGCTCATCAATAACACGCGCAAAGCTTGCATCATAAGCGGTGAGCGACACGATTTTTTCACCCTTTTGCTTCATATCACGAAGTGTTTTTACGGTAACGCGCTTAGTCATGATGGGAATATTCCTTAATTTCGTTTTTATCCTTTTCAGATAAGTTGGCGATACAATCATTAAGTGTGGACTTATCGTTGATTTTCAAGTCCTTTTGATCTTCT
>CAYOHT010000142.1:2236-5517 GCA_964403815.1 uncultured Cocleimonas sp. | reverse complement strand
CTGCCCCCAAATCTCGATTCATACACAATACCGCTACCACACAGAGGACAGAACGTTACCGCAATGGGCGTTCCATAAAAATCATCATTTACAATCTCATGCCAATTTAAAATACGGATAGGATAAGCGCGCGCCTTACCATTAATTTCAACACCGATAATTCGATCAGTAGGTTTAAGGTAATCTGCCTTGTTTGCAGTAAGAAACTTTGGCTTATCAATGGATGGAATTCCATCACGCGGAGGGCCACCACTGAGAATCTTACTCACAGGAATCGTACTATTGGCAAGATCAAAACCATTTTTTGTGGGTGCTGCCGTTACGGTTGAAGCAAGCAAGGATGTTATAAACACGCTTATTAAAGCTAAGATAGATTTTTTCATAATTTAATTACGGTTTGGTTGAGTATTTGGATACGTTGAAATCATATAATGATAAACTTAAAAGCACACCCCCCTACTTTTACATGATAGATTTGTAACATGACAACAAACACAATCACCCTAACCCAGCCCGATGATTTTCACCTACACGTGCGCGAAGGCGATGCTTTAAAAAGCGTTGTACCCGATACCGCAAGGCAGTTTTCTCGCGCTATTATTATGCCAAACTTGGCTGAGCCTATCACCAGCGTAGCGCAAGCTAAAAGTTACCGCGATGAAATACTCGCGGCGGTTGAAGGCTCTTCTTTCGAACCACTGATGACATTGTATCTCACCGATAAAACTACCGCAGAAATGATACACGAAGCCAAAGCTAGCGGTTTTATTCATGGGTTAAAACTTTATCCTGCAGGTGCAACCACCAACTCTGACAAGGGCGTAACAAACCTCGAAAATATTTACCCCGCTTTAGAAGCAATGCAAGAAACAGGCATTCCACTTTTGGTACACGGCGAAGTGACCGACCCTGAGGTTGATATTTTTGATCGCGAACGTGTGTTTATTGAAATGATTTTAGAACCACTGATAAAACGTTTCCCAACGCTAAAAGTAGTCTTGGAACACATCACTACCAGCGATGCTGTTGAGTTTGTAACAAACGCACCCGAGAATATTGCCGCAACCATTACCGCACATCATTTACTAATGAATCGTAATACTATTTTTGCAGGCGGCATTCGTCCGCATCACTATTGCTTACCAATTCTAAAACGCGAAACACACCGCCAAGCGTTAGTAAAAGCGGCCACCTGTGGCAACCCGAAGTTCTTTTTAGGCTCTGACAGTGCACCACACACACAAGGTGCAAAAGAATCTGCTTGCGGTTGTGCAGGCATGTACACGGCATATCACGCTATGGAGCTTTACACCGAAGCCTTCGATAATGCCGACGCGCTGGATAAACTTGAAGGCTTTGCTAGTTTTTATGGTGCAGACTTTTATGGTTTGGCGCACAATAAAAACACCATCACGCTTGAACGTAATGAGTGGGAAGTACCTAAGAAACTACCTTTAGGAAAAGAATCTACAATTCCACTACGCGCAGGTGAAACATGCCAGTGGGTCATGGTTGTTGAAGAATAACCATAATGAGAGCCTCATCAAACAAGGGCTTGATGATATAGCATCCGAAGACAAAAAAGATCTAAAAGCGGGACTTTGAACCTACTTGGCTATCTTAACTTCAACCAGGTGGCCAGTCTAAGACACGCCCTGCCAATAAATGCAGATGAATATGAAACACCGTCTGTCCTGCTGCTTCGCCACAATTCATCACAGTGCGATAACCTGCTTCATCATAGCCTTCTTGCTTAGCTATTTTTTTTGCAGCTAGAAATAAATTGCCCATTGTCTCGGCATCGTCTGATTCAAGATTATTGATAGTTGCGATATGCTTTTTAGGAATGATGAGCGTATGCAGGGGCGCTACTGGTGTTATGTCTTTGAAGGCATAAACATGATCATCCTCGTAGACTTTTTCAGAAGGGATTTCACCTGCGATGATTTTGCAAAATAGACAGCCTGACATTTTAATTTCCTAAAAACTTAATTGTTAACTCTCACCACGAGACTCTTTTGTGCCTTATAAAGTGGGGTATTCATTGTAGGTTGGTGTTGGGCTTCGTTCCTCAGCGCCAACCTACAACAATATTTATTCTCTAAACAAAATGCAAAAACTCTACGCTAATAATTTCTTCGTCCATCGAACGCGTGTGACAATGTGCTACTGTCTACATAATCTAGCTCACCACCCACTGGAACACCATGCGCGATACGCGTAGTTTTTACATTATGTTTCTGTGCTAACTCACTAATATAATGCGCGGTTACTTCGCCTTCAACCGTTGGATTAGTGGCTAAAATAAGCTCTTCAACTTCGCCTTCTGCCAAACGATGCTCTAAAATATCCAAGCCTAGTTCATCAGGACCGATACCATCTAGCGGTGACAGTTTTCCCATTAAAACAAAATAATAGCCGCGATAAGCTGTGGCTTGTTCGACGGCTAAAACATCTGAGGGGCTTTCAACAACGCATAGCGTTTCTGGGTTACGGCGTTTATCTTCACAAATTCGGCAAGTTTCGTGTTCTGTCAATGTGCGGCACTGGCTACAGTTGCCAATATTCTCTAGAGCGGTTTGCATCGCTTTTGCCAGCTTTAAACCTGCCTCACGATCATGTTCTAATAAATGAAACGCCATACGCTGCGCCGTACGCGCACCTACACTGGGCAGGCATTTTAAAGTGCTGACGAGTTCATTGAGTAAAGAGGATTCAGACATAGTATCAGTAACCGTCATTCCCGAATGCTGTTATCGGGAATCTTCTGTGAGTGAGATTCCCGATAAAAGCATGCGGGAGTGACAATGTTTTTAATTCAAATTAGTTGCTTTCAGATTGCCTCTAAACCTTGTCAGATTGAGGCGGGAAATGTGAGCTTACAAATGTAAGTGATCATTTTTCCAACGAAGAGCTGGCAAGTTTTAGAGGTGAGCTGGAAGTAACTAAAAGGGTAATTTCATCCCTGGTGGCAACGACATACCTTCTGTCACGCCCGACATTCTCTCTTTGCTCTCTGCAGCCATTTTGTGCGATGCATCGTTAAATGCCGCTGCCACTAAATCTTCAAGCATTTCTTTATCATCATCTTCTAGCAAACTTGGGTCGATAGTTACGCGCTTACATTCGTGCGCGCCATTAATCACTACAGATACCAAACCCCCACCAGCCTCACCTGTGCTTTCCAGTGTTGCTATTTCTGCTTGCGCTTTTTGCATGTCTTCTTGCATTTTTTGCGCTTGCTTCATCATATTTCCAAGACCACCGCCTTTAAACATATT
>CAYOHT010000142.1:0-2136 GCA_964403815.1 uncultured Cocleimonas sp. | reverse complement strand
ATTTCGGTTGAACAGAACCCGGTACGACTTGCGCGCCAAAGCGATTTTTTAATTCAATCACAAAAGGGTCTGCTTCTATATTTTGTTCTGCTTGTTGCTGGACTTCATTTTTCTCACGTGTGGTACGTTGCGAGGGTGTTTCTTTATCGTCGTTAACATTGTTTTTAGCAACGTCCATTTCATCAATAGAAATCGTTAAGGTTAAAAACTCATCGTAATACTCACCCAAAGCCAGTTCTATTTCTGTGTGGATTTTATCGGCTAACAAACCTTCGCTCGACTTATCCAGCACTAATGAAATTGTACCATTTTCTTTGCGCTCTAGCAGGCAGTGTTTGATTAATTCTGCTGATCTTCCCTGCAAGCTGAGTTGAGGAATTATTTCATGCCATTTGCTTGTTTTGATGAATTCTTTTGGCTTTTCAGTTTTTCTTGGTGGCGATTCTTCAAGTTTTGGCTCAACGCGCTTTTCGCTTTTATCACTTTCTACAAGCGCTTGTGTAATCTGCTGTGCCTGTGTTTGAGAAGGAGCATCATGTAAAAGTGGGGGGGTGTGTTTCACCATTAACTCTTCAGGCAGGACTTCCCACGGCGGAGGCTCACTTTCTCTGGCAGACGGCTCTACTACAGACGGTGCTTGTACAGATTGAGGCTCTACAGGTGAGGATTGAACTGGTTTTATTGACTCAGGAGCAACTTGCTCAACTGGCTTTTGTTCAGTTTTTTGCTCAGTTGTTACTGTTTTTTTTTTCGATGTTTCTGTTGTGTTAGAGCCTTCAGTAAGTTTAGAGCCTTCGGAAATTTTAGAATTTTCTGCGGTTGTAGAAATCACCATGCCTTCGCGCAATGGTCTAAACGACATCATGCGTAATAACAGCATTTCAAAACCACTGCGAGGGTCTGGCGACAGCGGTAAGTCACGTCGTCCTTGCAAAGCAATTTGATAAAACAATTGTACTTCTTCTTTGCTCAGTTCATTGGCTAGCGCTTTAATACTGTCATCATCCTGCACCGCATCAGGCACAACCTGTTGCACCGCGAGTTGATGCAATAATGAAATCATGGCATCGGTAGCTGCTTCAAAATCTGGCGTTACACCAGCCAGATTTTCAACTTGTGACAATATTGAAGCGCCCTCACCTGCTGACACCGCTTTCAACAACGCCAACAAAGGCTCATGCGAAATCGTGCCGAGCATTTCGCGCACATCATTTTCTTTAAGCTCATTACCACCAAAGGCAATAGATTGATCAAGCAGACTTAGCGCATCACGCATACTGCCATCCGCAGCGCGGGCAATTAACTTTAACGATGGCTCATCAAAGGGGATTTTTTCTTCGCCGAGCAAATAATTCAAATGCCCCGAAATCATATCCACAGGCATACGTTTGAGGTTAAATTGCAAACAGCGCGACAGAATCGTCACAGGTAGTTTTTGCGGATCAGTCGTCGCAAATAAGAATTTAACGTGCGGTGGTGGCTCTTCCAAAGTTTTCAGCAAGGCATTAAAACTATGCCCCGTGAGCATGTGCACCTCGTCAATCAAGTAAACTTTAAATCGCCCACGCGTTGGCGCGTATTGAACATTGTCGAGCAACTCGCGCGTGTCTTCAACCTTGGTGCGCGAAGCCGCATCCACCTCAATCAAATCAACAAAGTTGCCCGCGACAATTTCCTTACAGCTATTACACTCACCACAAGGCTCAGAGGTAATGCCAGTCTCGCAATTCAGACACTTTGCAAGAATGCGCGCAATCGTCGTTTTACCCACACCACGCGTGCCTGTAAACAGATAAGCATGATGCAAACGGTCATTATCAAGCGCATTGATCAGCGCACGCAAAACGTGCTCCTGCCCAACCATCTGTTTAAAATTTTGCGGTCGCCACTTACGTGCGAGAACTTGATAACTCATGGGGGAATCATAAAGGATTAATCTACATTATAAAAGCAGTTCTACTGAGCTTGTCGAAGTACACCCCCCTAGTTTTACATGATGTTTTTTTGCCACGGAATCAACGGCAGGATGCGGAAGAAAAACTGTAAAGACACTTTCTTTTTGTCTCACGTTAAATACATCATGTAAAACTAGGGGGGTGTGCATTTCAATTCTGTGTCCTTCCGTGTATTTCGTGG
>CAYOHT010000141.1:0-5518 GCA_964403815.1 uncultured Cocleimonas sp. | reverse complement strand
ATTTCGCGATAAGGAGCTTTCATGATGCGGGCATTTTAACCTGTAATTCTTGCATTAGGGAATGATATATCGCATTCAGGCGGAAATAGTAAAAATAAAGAAACTTTCTTATGCTTTCTTCTGGATTTTTTGACTATAGTAGGACTATGGATGCAAAAAAACTGATCGCACACCGAGGTGATAATACTAATTACCCCGAAAATTCTTATGCCAGCATTGAATCTGCATTACGTGCAGGCGCACTACTTGTTGAATTTGATGTGCAGATGAATGCGGATAAATCATTAGTCATCATTCACGATACTGACTTTAAACGCACAGCGAATAATCCTGCTTATTTGTTTGAAATTAGCAATACTGAAATGCGTACCATTAGCGTTCACGAACCTTCAATATTTGGGGAACGCCATTATCCCACTCACGTACCTTTTTTAAAGGAAATACTAGAACTTTTCTCACGCTACCCTAAAGCTCAAGCCTTGGTTGAAATCAAAAGAGAAAGCATCTGGCATTGGGGTTTAGAGGTTTTTATGAAAGAATTCATGAGGGAGATTAAAGGCCACGAATCTCAATCAATCGTAATATCCTTCGGTTTAGATGTACTGGAATACACAAAGAATCACAGCAAGCTGCAAACAGGTTTTGTTTTTTATGATTATGAAACCAGCAATTATGATATTGCTAAAAAACTAAAACCTGAATATATGATTTGCTCGCACACCATTATTTCTAAAAATAAATTATGGGAAGGAGATTGGAAATGGGTGGTTTATTCAATCAACAATATTGCTGATGCTATTAAAATACTTCGCCGTAGTGACGTAGATATGATTGAAACGGATAATATAGTTTTATTGCTGGAAAATAATAATTAGATATTAAAAAGCACACCCCCCTACTTTTACATGATGCTTTCCATAAAGAATAAACATCATGTAAAAGTAGGGGGGTGTGCTTTAGAAAGACTGATCAAGTCAGTTATTTTTCGTTTGCTAAAACTACCCACATTTTTCACGAAGGTCGGCATAATAGAACGACTCGCTTCATGAAAAATAGCGACTACTTTTTGCGCTAGATTCTAATTGATTTAATCAGGGAGCATCCCCTTTAAACATTTACAAATTAACGGTTTCTTACGAAGCGACGAATTTCAGCTACATGGCGACGACTAACTTCTAGCTCGTCTTCGATGCGATCTATCTTCACTTTTACACGACCGATATTTGTTTTTGCTAGACCCATGATACGGCTTTTAGCTACTAACGCGTTGCGGTGGATTCGGATGAATTTATCAGAAAGATCCGTCTCTAGTGACTTTAGTGATTCTTCGATAATTACTTCACCTTTGCTGTGACGTACTGTTACGTACTTTTGATCAGCTTGGAAGTAATAAACATCTTCAATTGGAATGAGCTCCAAGTTGCCACGCATGCGTGCACAAATGTGTTTACGGCCTGAGCCTGTTACTTCGTTATCATCTAGTACTTTTGAGCGTTGTGCACGGTTAAGTGAACGGGCCTGTTGTAGACTTTTTAATAGTTGTTCTTGTCTGATTGGCTTCATGAGGTATCCTGTTGCTTTGGTTGAAAAGGCTTCTAGTGCATATTCTCCGTATGCAGTAGTAAAAATTACGGCTGGTGGATTTGGCATTCCAGATAGATGTTTTGCTACTTCTAGTCCATCCATCACTGGCATAGAAATATCGAGCAAAATTAAATCAGGCTGATGGCGTTCGACCATCATCAGTGCTTCGGCTCCGTTTTCGGCCTCTGCGCAAATGTTGTATTCAGAGTTGTCTTTTAGCAAACTCTCTATTCGTTGGCGGGCGAGTTCTTCGTCGTCAACGACAAGGATGTTCATTGTCATTATTATTACTCCTATTTTTTTATTCTTTTGGTATCGAAAATGAAACGCGGTATTGGTGTTCAGTTTTTGTTATTTTTAGATTTGCCCGATCACCGTAAGCAAGTCTCAAACGATTCTTTAAATTCTCTTGTGCGATATGGTTGCCTTTTGAATGTCCTGTTGTTCCTGCTGGTGGAACTGGGTTTGAGACAACAATATCCAATGTTTTTCCTGCGTCATACAAACTAATGCCGATAGTTCCGCCGTCTTTACAAGGCTGTATGCCGTGGTAAATTGCGTTTTCAACTAGTGGTTGTAGCAATAAGGGTGGGATTTCCATATTAAATGGCAATGTTTTTCTATCCATATCCCAAACAATATTCAAGCGACGCTTTCCTAGTCTCAAACCTTCCATTCGCAGGTAACGTAGCGTTACATCAAGCTCTTCGCCCAACGAAATACGGTTGCGCGTATCCAAGGTTGAACGGAAAATATCGGCTAAATCAAGTAATGCATCTTCTGCTTTGTTCTGATCTACATGTATCAACTGTGCAATCGTATTTAAACTGTTAAACAAAAAATGTGGGCGCATACGTGATTGAAGTGCATCGTACTTTGCACCTGAATCTGCTTGCACAAATTCTGTCCTTTCTTTTTGTATGTAGAAGTAATGCAGTGCCATCAACACTAAAACCATCGCAACAAAGGCATTCCTCAAAATAAAAGGCGTATCCCAATAATGAAGCACGCCTACCTTTTGGTAACTATCCGCCATGATTGTGAGTATTGATGCACCAATAGTTAATGCAACGACAATCAAACTTACGGCAATACTTAGGCGTGTAACATCTAACTTATGTAGCTTTTTAGCTAATAAACAAATAATAAAAGTAGACGTTAAAAGCACCCATTGCATAAAAAGAGAGGTAAGCCCTAACTTGATAATAGAGGCACCATAGGTCGCAGATGCACTGGTCAGCGCATGAACTACTGCCAAAACCTCAGCGCCTACCATCACACGCAAGATTGCCTGAGGAGCACATAACTCAGGTAAAAATGCGATTGATTTTCCAGTGCTTGCTATATTCATTTAATT
Source organism: uncultured Cocleimonas sp. (assembly GCA_964403815.1). Classification (GTDB taxonomy): domain Bacteria; phylum Pseudomonadota; class Gammaproteobacteria; order Thiotrichales; family Thiotrichaceae; genus Cocleimonas. Next base: position 2,577 of record CAYOHT010000141.1, on the reverse strand, counting down.
TTTATTGTTTTAATTATAATATGTTGACCAATCAGCCTATATAATGGCTTTTTAGTCGAACAACCGTTTATTATTTTTTATGACGGTTGTCGTATTTTTTATTTACTTCGTCGTTAATTTCCCAACGCTTGTCGCATATTGTATGCAATTCATACTTACTGGAAACTGAACAAACATGCCTAATAGTAATAAAACTTCAAATACTTCTGATCAAAATGTATCAAATAGTAAAACAAACTCAGCTTGGGGAGGACGATTCACCGAATCAACCGATGCGTTTGTTGCAGATTTCACTGCATCCATACAGTTTGATCAACGCTTGTATAAGCACGATATAGCGGGCTCTAAGGCGCACGCTCAAATGCTTAAAAAGGTAGGCATCCTTACAGAACAGGAAGTTAAAGATATTCACACTGGATTGGATGAAATACAAGCTGAAATTGAAGCAGGTAACTTTGACTGGTCAATCGAGCTTGAAGATATTCATATGAATATAGAAGCACGCCTGACTGATAAGATTGGTATTACAGGTAAAAAGTTGCATACAGGCAGATCACGAAATGACCAAGTTGCAACTGACATCCGCCTTTGGCTTCGTGAACAGATTGATCTTATCTCTAGCGAGCTTAAACGCTTGCAGGCTGGATTATTGGAAGTTGCCGAACGCGAAGCGGATACGATTCTACCAGGGTTCACCCACCTACAAGTTGCACAGCCGATTACTTTTGGGCATCACATGCTGGCGTGGTACGAAATGCTCGTGCGTGATGTTGAGCGCCTGCAAGATTGTTATGCACGCGTAAATGTTTTACCACTGGGCGCGGCAGCTTTGGCTGGCACAACCTACCCTATCGATCGTTCTTATGTTGCTGAGTTACTTGGCTTCGATAGAGCTTCAAACAACTCCTTAGACAGCGTAAGCGACCGTGATTTTGCGATTGAGTTTATCTCCGCTGCTTCATTGATAATGATGCACTTGTCGCGCTTCTCCGAAGAACTGGTTTTATGGACATCAGCACAGTTTAACTTCATTGATCTGCCAGACCGTTTTTGTACCGGCTCATCCATCATGCCGCAAAAGAAAAACCCTGACGTGCCAGAGCTTGTGCGCGGTAAAACTGGGCGCGTTTATGGTTCGCTGATGTCGTTACTTACATTAATGAAAAGCCAACCACTTGCGTACAATAAAGATAATCAAGAAGATAAAGAGCCACTATTTGATACCGTCGATACATTATTAGGTAGCCTACGCGCTTATGCCGACATGATGCCCCACATTCAAACTAATAAAGACAAAATGCGCGCCGCCGCCATGCAAGGCTTTTCAACCGCAACCGACCTTGCTGATTATTTAGTAGGCAAAGACATGCCATTCCGTGACGCGCATGAGGTTGTTGGAAGCGCCGTGGCTTACGGCGTTGAAACAGGAAAAGATTTGAGCGAAATGAGCTTGCAAGAATTACAGAAGTTTTCTGATGTTATCTTCGATGATGTTTTTGATGTGCTAACACTAGAAGGCTCAGTAGCTGCGCGTGATCATTTGGGCGGCACAGCGCCAGCGCAAGTTAAGGCACGTATTAAAGAAGCTAAATCATTATTATAAATAAAAAAGCACACCCCCCTAGTTTTACATGATGATTATATAAAACATCATGTAAAACTAGGGGGGTGTGCTTTTTTATTCTAAGTTTTTGATGATAACCCTAAGTTATTCCAGATAGTCATATTCGGCTCTACCTTATTCATCGAGTAGAAATGTAACCCTGGTGCGCCACCTGCTAATAATTTTTCACACATCTCAGTAACAAACTCATTACCCAACTTCTGGATAGAATCCAAATCATCGCCATAACCTTCGAGACGTTTGCGTAACCAACGCGGAATCTCTGCACCCGTGCCGTCAGAGAAACGTGCCAGCTGTACAAAGTTGGTAATGGGCATAATACCCGGCACTATCGGCTTATCAGAGCCTGCCTTGCTGGCGCTATCAACAAAGTGAAAGTAAGCATCTGCATTATAAAAATACTGCGTGATGCTTCGGTCCGCGCCAGCATTCATTTTGCGCACATAGTTATTAATATCGGTTTGGTAGTTAGCTGCTTGCGGATGCATTTCTGGATACGCCGCCGCCTCTATCTGAAAATAATCGCCGCTTTCTTCACGAATAAAAGCAATCAGATCATTGGCATATTGAAAATCACCAATGTCGCGCATACCCGAGGGTAAGTCTCCGCGCAAAGCAACAAGACAATTGATATTATTTTCTTTGTACATCGCAAGAATATCACGAATTTGTTCTGCACTAGAACCGACGCACGAAAGATGCGAAGCCGTTGGAATACCTGATTCTTTCTGCGTAGTGATTACCGTGTTGATGGTGGAATCTTGCGTAGACCCACCAGCGCCATAAGTCACAGAGAAAAAGGCAGGATCAAGAGCGGCAAATTCATCGCGTACTTTTGCTAAGTTTTCAATGCCCTTGTCTGTCTTAGGCGGGAAAAACTCAAAGCTGAATGATTGTGCTTTCATAATGTTTTCCTAAGTTCATTTACGAAAAAGCCCCTTCCTTTACAAGAA
>CAYOHT010000140.1:4303-5518 GCA_964403815.1 uncultured Cocleimonas sp. | reverse complement strand
GAGCAATATGATATTCGTATCAGTGGTCAAGACAGCGGCCGTGGTACTTTTTCTCATCGTCATGCGGTGCTGCATAACCAAGTCAAACGTCAGGCATGGATTCCTTTACGCCATGTCGCTGAAAAGCAAGGTAACTTTAATGTTATCGATTCGGTATTATCAGAAGAGGCTGTGCTGGCTTTTGAATATGGTTATGCAACTTCATCGCCTAATACGCTATTAATTTGGGAAGCCCAATTTGGTGACTTTGCCAATGGCGCGCAAGTGGTTATCGATCAATTCATAAGCTCAGGCGAAAGCAAATGGGGTCGTTTATGTGGCTTGGTGATGTTTTTGCCGCACGGCTATGAGGGCATGGGCGCAGAACATTCATCGGCACGTTTAGAGCGCTTTATGCAACTGTGTGCTGAACAGAATATGCAAATCTGTGTACCCAGTACGCCCGCGCAAACCTTTCACATGATTCGTCGCCAGATGATTCGTCCTTATCGTAAGCCTTTGATTGTAATGACACCAAAAAGCCTATTGCGAAACCCTGCGGCAGTTAGCACCATGAAAGAGCTAACGGAAGGAAGTTTTCGTCCCATTATTGATGAAGATCGCTTTAAGAAAACAAAGAAAAACATCAGTCGTGTGGTGTTATGTAGCGGCAAGGTTTATTACGACTTGTTGGCAAAATCGAATGAAGAAAATATCAGTGATATTGCATTGATACGCATCGAGCAGCTTTATCCATTCCCTGATAAATTATTAGAAACTATTCTAAAGACCTATGTTAATTTAAAAGAGCTGGTTTGGTGTCAGGAAGAGCCACGTAATCAAGGCGCATGGGATAGTACCAAACACCGTTTTAGAGTATTTGAAGATCAATATGAAGTGACTTGTGTTAGTCGCCCAAGTGCAGCAGCGCCTGCGGTTGGCTCGCATAAAGTGCATGTTTTACAACAAAACAACTTAGTGCATGACGCGCTTTCGTTAACTAAATAATAAAGTAATTAAGAAGAGATAAAGAAAATGGCTATTGAAATACGAGTACCACAATTACCAGAATCTGTCAGTGATGCAACGATTGCCGCTTGGGTGATTAAAGAAGGTGATAGCGTTAATGAAGAAGACAACCTATTAGAGTTAGAAACCGATAAGGTGGTTTTAGAAGTGCCTGCACCTGTATCTGGCGTGCTCACAAAAATTATCGCAGAGCAGGGCGCGACGGTA
>CAYOHT010000140.1:0-4203 GCA_964403815.1 uncultured Cocleimonas sp. | reverse complement strand
CATCCAGCGAAGCCAGTGCTAGCCCATCGGTTAGAAAGCTTATGACAGAAAATAGTATTAGCGAATCTCAAATTACTGGCACAGGTAAGAATGGTCGTATTCTAAAAGAAGATGTTGAGAACGTGATTAAAGCAGCAGCGTCTACCTCGACAAAATCGACAGCACCTGCAAAGCCTGCCTCTTCTCCATCTACTGTAACATCGCCTGGTGCAACAGATTCTTCATTAGACTCTTTATTAGACAAAGAAGGCAGAGAAGAGCGTCGAGTGCCTATGACAAGAATGCGCGCACGCATCGCAGAACGCTTGTTAGATGCACAAAAAAATGCTGCTATTCTAACCACGTTTAACGAGGTGGATTTAAGCGAAGTATCTCGCTTGCGCCGTAAGTATCAAGATCGCTTCCAAAACTCACACGACATCAAATTAGGTTTTATGTCGTTCTTTATCAAAGCCGCAACCGAAGCGTTAAAACGCTACCCAGAAGTGAATGCTCGCATTGACGGTAACGATATTATCTATCAGGGTTATTATGATATTGGTGTGGCGGTTTCATCCGAGCGCGGTTTAGTCGTTCCTATTATTCGCAATACCGATAGTATGGGTAACGCCGATATTGAAAAAGCCATAATGGATTATGCTACTCGTGCACGTAGCGGGCATTTAGAACTTAGCGAATTAACAGGCGGGACATTCTCCATCACCAATGGCGGAACTTTCGGCTCTATGCTATCAACGCCGATTATCAATCCACCGCAAAGCGCAATCTTAGGTATGCACAATATTCAACAACGCCCTGTAGCGGTTGATGGTGAAGTGGTGATTCGCCCCATGATGTATTTGGCGCTATCGTATGATCATCGTTTGATTGATGGAAAAGCGGCGGTGAGCTTCTTGGTGAAAGTAAAAGAGTTGCTGGAAGATCCTGCTAGTTTGTTTTTGGAGCTTTAATATTATAAAAGCACACCCCCCCACTTTTACATGATGTTTAGGATATTCTAAACATCATGTAAAAGTGGGGGGGTGTGCTTGTCACTTTATTCATGCGCATGAAAGTAACTCTCTAGCCAGTCCTCAAGCACTTTGGTTTGCTTCTTATCAAACAACAACCCTAACTTAGTGCGTCGCCATAATATATCTTCAGCCGAGCGCGCCCATTCTGTTTTGATGAGATATTCAACTTCAGCTTGATACAGCCCATGCGAGAAGGATTCGCCTAAATCTTTGTCAGTACCCGCATATCGTAAAACATTCTTGGCGCGTGTTCCGTAGAGTTTAATAAAACGATTGGCTTCTTCTGCTGATAAGAAGTCATATTGGTTTTGTAGGTTTTGGCAGATATTGTCAAAGTCATCAATAGCAAAGTCACCACCCGGGAGCGCTACTGATTCTGTCCACTTTCCTTGATTCTTATCGCTTTCTTTTTCAAGTAAGCCGTCTACTTTTTCCATAACTGATTCTGCTAGACGACGGTAGGTTGTGATTTTCCCACCAAATATATTAACCATGGGGGCAACATGTGCGTTAGGTCTATCTACGCGTAAAACATAGTCGCGAGTGGCTTCTTGTGCTTTGGATGCACCGTCGTTATAAAGTGAGCGAACCCCCGCAAAGGTGGCGACTATATCGTCGGGCTTTATTTGATGGTTAAAGTAAGCGTTGGCAGAATCACACAGATAATCAATTTCTTTCTGGGTGATTTTGGTGTCGCGCGGGTCTCCGTCATATTCATGGTCGGTCGTGCCAATTAAAGTGAAGTTATCATGGTAAGGGATGGCAAAAATAATGCGGTCATCGGTATTCTGGAAAATGTAACATTTATCGTGTTGGTATATTTTAGGCACGATAATGTGGCTACCCTGAACCAGACGAATATTTTTAGTGGGTTCGGTGGGATGCAGTGAGGTCAGTACTTTATCTGTCCAAGGGCCGCTGGCATTGATTATAACTTTGGCGGTGACGGTGGACTTTTCTTTACTTATTTGATCTTCAATCGTCACCGACCAATGTCCTTCGGTGCGTTGCATATCTACGCACTTTGAGCGTGTATTTATGCTCGCACCATGTTCGGCGGCATCAAGCGCATTGAGTACAACTAAGCGCGCATCATCGACGGCGCAATCAGAATATTCAAAACCTTTGCTGTAGTTCTGGCTAAGCACTTTTCCTGTTTCATCTGTTGATAAATTTACCGTGGTTGTGGCTGGGAGTTTTTTACGCCCGCCGATATGGTCATACATAAACAAGCCAAGGCGTAATAACCAAGCGGGGCGAAGCCCTTTATGATGTGGCAATACAAAGCGTAGAGGGTGGATAATATGCGGCGCCAGCTTCCACAAGATTTCGCGTTCGGTTAACGCTTCGCGAACTAAACGGAATTCATAATGCTCTAAGTAACGCAACCCCCCATGAATTAGTTTGGTGGATTGTGATGATGTTCCGCTAGCAAGATCATCAGTTTCGCATAAATAAACGGAATAGCCCCTGCCAACGGCATCGCGGGCAATGCCGCAACCATTGATACCACCGCCGATAATGAGGATGTCGTAATCCTTTTGCATAAAATCTCCTGTTTATAGTGTGAGTGTAGAACAAGAGAAGAAAAAAAGGCATGTAAAAGTGGGGGGGTGTGCTTTTTATTGTTACTATATTGCATAGATAAAATATACAGGATAAATTTTAAATGTTTTCAAGAATATTTTTAGGATTAGTGATAAGTGCTGGGTTGGCAACCATGAACGGTTGTACAACGATTAATACCAATCAATCAGGGGTCACAAAACCACCTGTAGTGACACCAAAAAATACAAAAGAAGGTTATTGGCAGCAGCGCCAACAGTTGCTTGGGAAAGACTCAACGTGGAATTTAAACAGTAAAGTGGCGTTACGCTACCGTGCGGAGCATTTTACCTTTGGCTTAAATTGGGCACAAAAAAATGCACAACAATATGTGATGCTTATTAATAACCCTGTTACAGGTGGCGTGGTTGCAAAGCTCTCGCGTGATAAAGCGGGGGTTTCATTATTGTCAGATGATGGGAAAACCTACCGTGATACGGATGAAGAGCGTTTATTAAAACGCCAATCAGGCATTGAACTACCTTTAAAAGGCATGCAATATTGGGCGCGCGGTTTAACTTCTCCTGTATATAAAACGGATAAAGTCGTGTTAGATGCATTGGGTCGTCCGCAATCTATTTATCAAGCGGGTTGGAAAATTGATTACTCGCGTTATGCATCTAATAAATTTAATGCTATGCCGGGCAAAGTAATCATCACGCGTAGCAAAGACAGCGTTTATCTAAAGATGATTGCAAAGCGCTGGCAGGGAATTTGATTTATTGTTAATCAAATGACTCAATCGCTTGTTTTACCTGCGCCCGCAAAGCTCAATCTTTTTTTGCATATCACAGGCAGGCGAGATGATGGTTATCATCTGCTACAAACGGTTTTTCAGTTTTTAGATTATTCGGATGAAATTCAATTATCGTTACGAGGCGATGGGGTTGTTCAACGTGTAAAAGGGCTTGAACATATTCCGCCCGAATCTGATTTATGCGTGCGCGCTGCAAAGTTATTGCAAGCGTTTACGCAATCTTCATTGGGTGTGGATTTATCCATCGAAAAAAAATTACCGATAGGCGGTGGAATAGGGGGTGGAAGCTCCGATGCAGCAACGGTTTTACACGGTTTAAATACGCTTTGGGGTTGCGGCTTATCAGATGATGCGCTTGCCGAACTGGGTTTGCAATTAGGCGCGGATGTACCTGTTTTTATACGCGGTTTTTCAGCATGGGCAGAAGGCGTTGGCGAGCAACTTACCTCTATTGAATTGGATGAAAAATGGTTTTTAGTTATCCATCCTAAAATATCTGTCTCAACGGCTGAAATTTTTATCGATAAAGCATTGACACGAGATTGTGAAGCCCTCAAAATAGCGCGCTTTCTGAAAGGCGAAAGTCTCGAAAAGCTTATCAATGTTTTTGAGCCTGTTGTGAGAAATAAATACCCCGAAATTGCAGAAGCACTGGACTGGTTATCACAATATTCACCTTCACGATTAACGGGTACAGGAGCTTGTTTATTCGCATCATTTGAACGTGAAGAAAAAGCAAAACAGGTCTTAGACCAACTGCCAAAAAAATGGCAAGGTTTTGTAGCCAAAGGATTAAATAAATCGCCCTTAAAAAGCGCTTTGTTAAAA
>CAYOHT010000139.1:0-5588 GCA_964403815.1 uncultured Cocleimonas sp. | reverse complement strand
TTAGCTTCCATTTCTTCTGGGTTTTCGATTTGATGAAGGCAGTTTGAGCAAACTAAAATGGATTTATCTAGACTTCTTTGTGTGATTGGAGGAACATCATAAGCCAATAAATCTTCATCAGATTTACAAAGCTCACATTTTGAATCCCCGCGTTTTAATAGCGCAGCATCAATAGACATTACAAAACCATAGTCAGATTAAAAATTTGATTTTAAAGGATTAAAACGCCTTTGTGTAAATATAAATATTCAGGTTACTCAGCAGAAGAGTACATCGAGAATTCCACTTCATAGCCAACCGCACGCAAGACAGATAGGATAGAAGAGCAATACCGCAAAGCACACCCCCCCACTTTTACATGATCAAAAGAATATTGTCATGTTTGTAGCGGGAATCTTATCTAAAAGATTCCCGCTACAAACATGCAGGAATGACGAGCTTGAATTACATGATGTAAAACTAGGGGGGTGTGCTTTTTTATATGTAGAATTGATATCATCAGTGAGCTAACAGTATGAGCAAAGATAACCAGTTATTAGCAACATTACCCGTTCTCTATTCCCTGCAAAACTGCCCTTACGCCATGCGCGCGCGATTGGCTTTGTTACTTGCTCAACAAGTCGTGCAGATTCGCGCTATAACGATGAAAGACAAGCCAAGCGATATGTTGCTTGCATCTCCCAAAGGAACTGTCCCTGTTTTAGTGATTGATAAATCGCAGGCTTTCGATGCTCAGGTTATCGATGAGAGCTTAGATGTCATGTTATGGGCGCTGAATCGCCATGATCCTGAAAACCTACTTTATACTCATGACCCAGCAGCATTACCAAAAATGCTAAAAATCATCGAAGAAAATGATACTGCGTTTAAGCCCAATTTAGAAAAATACAAACGTGCAAAGCGCTTTCATGAAGATGATGAAGAAGCTTGTCGCCTTGAATGCGAATCCTTTGTTCAGGCTTTAGAACAGCGCTTATCACAGCATGAATTCTTAATGGGTTCGACACCCAGCTTGCTTGATTATGCGCTACTGCCTTTTATTCGTCAGTTTTCTCGAGTCAATAAGCCCGTGTTTGCGCAAGAGCAATACACAAACCTACGTCACTGGTTAAGCCACCATTTACAAAGCCGACTGTTTTCAAGAGCGATGTTCAAATACCCGCTGTGGTTAAACAATCAAGAAGTTTGTTTATTCGGCGAGTCTTAGCTCTCTAATGTTTTGGCTTTAAACCCTAAATAAACCGTGTTGGTGGATTCTTTCTGGGTATAAGGGTTTGGGAATGTCACTATATGAGATTCTACCGTGGGAAAAACCTTTTCAAGTAGTTGCACAAATCTATCATCTGGCTTTTCATCCGACCATAAACCAAACACACCCCCTGAGAGGATTTTATCCGCCAGTCTTTGCAATCCTTGCTCGGTATAAAAAGCACCATTCCCCTCATTTAACCAAAAGCTTGGGCTGTGGTCTATATCGAGCAATACCGCGTGTACTTTCTGATCTTGATTCGCCTTGCCAAAACCTTGAGTATCAGCAGTCGCCAATGCAAAGAAGTCAGCCAATACCAGTTCACATCGAGCATCACCGTTAAGCTTTTCGCCCATTGGTACTAACCCGCGACGGTGCCAATCTATCACAGGGGGCATAACGTCGATTACTTTAAGGCTAGCGACTGTTAAGTTTTCAAGCGCTGCAACGGCGGTATAGCCCAAACCAAGACCACCGACAACCACGTTTAACTTTTCTGTGAATACATTGGCTATCGCCGCTAATGCTAAGTGTGCCAGTTGTAGCTCTGCCTCAACAAACAGGCTCGACATCAAAAACTCTTCATTCATTTTAACTTCGTAAATGATGATATTATCGAGCCGTGGTTCAGAGCGTTTCCGCAAGCTAATTTCGCCTAAGGGCGTTTCTTGAAAATCAAGTTCTTCGAAAATATGCATGGGGTTTCCGTGATTCGTGTAAGCAGTTTGAATAGTCTGGGGTAGTGTAAAGTTTTTATCTTGATATGACACCCTGTGAATTCACACCCCCCTAGTTTTGAATGGTAGCTCGTTAGATTTCTTAACGACTGCTAGAATTTATGCAGAGCTACATGATTGATTTTATTAGGATCTAAGCTTAACCAGTCTTTCCTAAGGAGAAAATGTATGAACAACTTTATCACTTATTCCATTATTGGCTCAATCGTTTTGACCATTGCGCTCAATGTGTTGCCGCTGTTATTTCCAAACGCTGCCGCGAAGATGCAAAAGAAAATTGAGGAGAATGCGAAACGTGCGATTGAACAACATGAAGACGATAATCAGCCACGCGTAAAAGTTTTCTTCCCTTGGAAGGCTATGCTGATTAGCTCGTTAGTTTTGACCGTACTGGTGAATTTAATTGGGTATTTCTCTCGCTAATATTATAGCGATACCCAAAGTTTACTTACTTGTCTGAATAACCCTGAAGATACTGCTGAGTCACCTGATAACTCTAGTTTGGTCTATAAATAACCAAGCTCGATTTCACGTAAGGGTTACTCGGATAGCGACGAATCACTTTGTCCTGCACCGCTACGGCTTCTGGTTTATGCATATATGGGCCTAGGCGTACTTTGTAGAGTGTGCGCCCTTTGGCTTCGCTGGCGAGCACGAAGGCAGAATAGCCATCGTTAGCAAAGTCATTCATTAGCAATTTTGCTTGATCGAGCTGGCTGGTTGCCATAAGTTGAATGCCGTAGCCGTTATAACTGGACGAATCTCCTGAGAACTTATTGCCAATACTACTGGTCATGGATGAAATTGAGCTGGATGACACCAAGCCTTTTTTATTGGCAATGTATGTACCGTAACCGATTCCACCAATAATTAGCATCAACATAAATTTGCTAACACCGCCTGCTTGTTTAACCATGGATTTATTATTTTTCATTATTATTCCCCTAATGGATTTACCATTGGGATAATCATAGCGTAGGCTGACTTTATGCAGGATGAACGGTATAACTAATCAATAAAGACACACCCCCCCACTTTTACATGATAGCTCTTTAGTTTTTTAACGACTGCTAGTACTTAAAAGTAGGGGGATGTACTTTAGGAGAAGCTTATTAAACGATTAAACCGCTTCGTTGTTTGTGTTTGACGTATTCTCATCTTCTTCCTCTGTAGTAGAGAGTTTCTCTTTTCTACGTGTTAGTAACCACGCCAATAACAATGAGAAAAGTGCTAACCCTGCAAGCTGGTACAACCATTTGAGCGTTGCTTTTTCGGCAGGTTCTAATATTGCTGATAGCTCTTGCTTGACAATAATTGCCCATACATTTTTCTCTGTATTACCTAACTTGTTATTCGAAAAACTAAATGGCGCATAGGCGGTAATGGTTTTTTTACCTTGATAATCTTCAAGCTGTTCTACGCCTGTTTCGCCTCTTAACGCTCTTTCAATCGCTTCGCTGCGTATGGAGGTTTTTACCCTCTCCTTATTAATACGGTGGCGCAACAAATAATCTGAGCCAACGGCTAACACCTGCTCTTGACCTTCTTCTGTAGTATTTCCTATAATTTTTTCGATGGGCTCTACCGGTAATTGAAATGCGAGCACACCTTGCGTTTTATTATTAGCATCTACAATACTGGTTTGAATAAAGCTTGAGGGTGCGTTGTTACTGGGTGCGTAGGGAATAAAGTCAAATAATGAAACATGGTTTAGATTGGTGTTTTCTTCAACTTCGCGAAAACCTTTCGACAAAGTTGTCTCTTTATATTTGCCTGTAAGCAGGTTTGTTGCGAAGTCATCTTCTTTGTATACGCTGTAAACAATATCGCCGTTATTTATGATTAAAAACACACCATAATAACCACGCCTCTTGACTAACCCCTTTAGTAATTTATGTGTAACCGCATGGTTATCACTGTAGCTAGAGCCGTCATCGGCCTTATGAAAGTCAGCCGCATAGTGTGGAAATAGCGGGTTATCGGTGATGTAAAGCTGCCTTGCTCTTGCTTTTGGATCACTACCCAATTCATTCCATGATTGTATGATTTCTATCATGCCTTCTTGAACAGGTTTACTTTCTGCCCAAAAGCGGATTTCAGAATAAATCGTCTTAACTTCGCTTTTTAATTGTGCAATACGAATATCCCGGGTGAGCTCTAACCTCGATGATGCCTTTTCAATCGCTTCTTGGCGCGCACCTTTAAAAGTATTTTGAGCCCAAAATAATGCCACTATCAACAAGACTATGAAGAACAGACTGTTTAGTATCTTTTTCATTAAGGTGCCCCGGCCAAATTTACAGCCATAGCTTCTTGTGGGATCAACCTTTCGTTGACTTCATCACGCGCCATTTGCCATGTGAAGGAAATAAAATCAAAATCTTCTGGCGTTAGCTTTCCACGAGTACGATCTTTTGCTATTTTCTTGAAAATATCATTCAAATGATCCGCCATAACTTGCAGCTCACCTTTATCCGTAATGTGTTCTGCCTTCTTTAAAATATCGCTCAGCTCTTCATTGTAAACAATCAAAAGTGATTTTTGTCTGCGGCGCGCAAGTTGCATAATGCCAGAACCTAACACGGCTAATATCGTGATAACAAAAGCCATTGGCTCTGCCTGCTCTTGTAAGAAGTTAGGCTCATTTCTATCATAATATTGTTCCGCGCCTTCGTGCAGTGGTATCTGTGTGCCTTTCTCTCTATCGGGTGCTTGGACAAAACTAGCCAAGCTAGAACTTTCTAATAACTCTTTACGTTGTTCAAATAATACGCGAGTAAAGTTACTTACAACCTCAGCATCCAAATCATCACGCGCGATTAATAGGCGCAGCACGGAGGCTGATTTAATATCTCTTATCGGAATTGGCGGAGTACCCTGATACGCCCCTTTCGGAATAATACCTGTAGAAATAGCCGCAAGACTTAAGCCCAGCGCACCTGCTTGATCAATCTCCAAAATACGCACATCAACTTTTTTAACAAGAGACCGTATGCCCTTGCTCCCTGGTGGTCGTACTCGAAACACGGCATCAACCGTACCTTGCTCTAATGCAAAAGCGGCGGCAGACGACGACATCGACTTATAATCAAAGTCGCCTTTACCATAATTGTAATGTTCCATTAAAAACCAGAATGACTTATATTGACCACTTGAGGTTGATGGCAGAGCAAGGGTTTTTCCACGTAAGTCAGATATATTTGAAATATTAGAATCTTGGCGAACCACCAGTTGAAAAATATCAGGGAATAACTGTGCGACTAATCGCGCCTCAGGAATCATATCGCTATCAGCTTGCACCGCTGCTATTTGAACTTGATTGGCTTTCATTAACGCTAAGTTTTGCGATGAACCTAAACTCGGCACAAGCTCAAAGGTCAAGTTCGGATACTGCTTAGCGGTCACATCGGCCGCTGCTTTTACTAACTTATAGGTCTCGCTACCAGGCTTACTCGCGGCAATGCGTACATCGTAGGTCTTATTTAAATTTTGGTAAAACCAAAGCACGCCTAAGCCTATCAAAAAAATTAGCGTGAAAATAATGTAAAACTTAAATGCGTCAAAAAATGCTTTCATCGTATTCCTTGCAAGTTATTATTCCC
>CAYOHT010000138.1:0-5628 GCA_964403815.1 uncultured Cocleimonas sp. | reverse complement strand
CCTTATAGACTCGGGCTTCTTTGTGTTTTGGGAGTTTTTAACCGGACACTAGTGAGTTTTCCTTTCATTCTAGGGAACACTGGCAAATCACAATCATCAGCTGTCATAATGCTATCGTCTACAACTAGCTCTCGGTATGCGTGCCAACTTGCATGACCAACGATGGGCAATGTAATGGCAACACCAATAAAAGCAAAAGCAAAACCAAGACCTATCAAAGCAACGATAGCGAAGGCCCATATCAGCATAACGACTGGGTTCTTTTTTACCGCTCTAACACTGGTTATCATTGCCGTAACAACATCTACCTTTCTATGCGTCATCAACGGTATTGAAATAACGCTCAATGTGTAACTAACTATCGCAAAAAACAAACCAATCATAAACAAAATAATAGTAAAAAGTACAATCTGTTTATTAGCCATCATTGTCGCTAACACATCACCTGAGATAGTCATACCACCAAAAAACACCGCGAATAATGCCGCTGCTATAATTGTCCAAAATACAATTAACATTCCCATAATAATAGAAAAACTAATAACACCTACAGGGTTGTAACACATTGCACGACAACCGCCACTAAAAGTAGGTTTAACACCCGCTTCAATATGCCTACTCATACAGTAAAGACCTACTGCAATGACAGGACCTGCAAGATAAAAGATTGTCACCATACCAAAGGTATAAATAGGGTTTGTGTAAGTTAGCCAGATGAGCAACAAACCTATAACAGCATACAAAATACCGTAACCCAAACTAAGTATTGGAGTCACTTTAAAATCACTAATGCCCTTGCTCAACCAACGCATGGGCGCACTACTGTCTAGCTTACGTATTTCAATTTTTTGTGAGTAATCGTGCTCTTCTTCTTCATGAAGTATGTCTTGCTGTGCTGCCGCCATACTCATAATCTCCTAGTGATGAATGTATATTTTAATTATTGTTCTCTTAAGCTGATAAAAATAAAATAATAACAATACAAAGTTTGTAGAATACTATAACTTGTTACTACCCTAAGTACTTATTACTCTAATTTTGATAAATGTCAACTCAAATGATGCTAAACAAACCAATATATTGACAAACAGATAATAATATAACTTTACATATACCTTCATTTTGTCGCATAAAAGCGAGTAGCAATTACTAAAATCAACTATTTGCACGCAACACTAACTGTACTACCGCCCATACTGCAAAGATAAACAACAACGTCATTATAATCCCCGCGATAATAAAGGGCGTAGCACTACTCTTAGCAGCTGTTGACTATATGATGGCTCAATCGAAATAAGCCCAAACACTTACACAACAGAATCCAAAAGGAAATATTTAGTTTCCTTTTGGATTCTGTTTATTCTATAAATATACAAAGCACACCCCCCCACTTTTACATGATTGCTACAATAACCATTTATTATTAGCAAATACTGTACCTATCAGCTAGAAAATGTATTATCCCCTTCTCGATTATTTTTCAAAAAAATAAAATATTCAAATAGGAATATCCATATGACATTTAGCTCTTTTCACCCACCACAAAGAACCTTAATGGGCCCTGGTCCTTCTGATGTAAATCCACGTATTCTTGAAGCGATGGCTCGACCTACCATTGGCCACTTAGACCCAGTTTTTGTCGATATGATGGATGAAACTAAAATCATGCTACAAAAAACATTTTTGACAGAAAATGAGCTAACCATGCCTGTGTCAGCCCCAGGTTCCGCAGGTATGGAAACTTGTTTTGTAAACATGGTCGAGCCTGGGGACACGGTTATCGTTTGTTCAAATGGTGTATTCGGCGGACGCATGAAAGAAAATGTTACCCGCTGTGGAGCAACGGCCATTATGGTTGAAGACGACTGGGGGAAACCTGTTGATCCACAAAAATTAGAAGATGCACTAAAAGAAAATCCTGCTGCCAGCACCGTTGCTTTTGTGCATGCAGAGACATCAACAGGTGCAATATCAGATGCAAAAACACTTGTAGAAATCGCTCATAAACATGATTGTTTAACCATTGTTGATGCGGTAACGTCATTAGCAGGTTCTCCATTAGAAGTAGATGGTTGGAATATTGATGCCATCTACTCTGGCACACAAAAATGTTTATCTTGTACCCCAGGCATCTCGCCCGTAAGTTTCAGTAAAGCAGCAACCGATAGAATCCAAAACCGTAAAACACCCGTACAAAGCTGGTTTATGGATTTGAATCTTGTGATGGCATATTGGGGCGCTGGCACACAACGCGCTTATCACCACACTGCGCCAATCAACTCACTTTACGCTTTTCACGAATCATTAGTGGTTTTACATGAAGAAGGATTAGAAAACTCTTGGGCACGTCACGCTAAAAACCACGAAGGTCTTAAAGCAGGATTTGAAGCTATGGGACTGGGATTTTTTGTCGATGAAGCCTCTCGCCTTCCACAGCTCAATGCGGTCAATATTCCTGAAGGCGTTGATGAGGCGGCACTACGCAGCACACTACTTAATAGCTACAACCTTGAAATTGGTGCGGGACTTGGCCCAATGGCAGGTAAGATTTGGCGTATTGGCCTGATGGGTCACGCAAGCACCGAAACCAATGTTCTATTCTGCCTTGGCGCGATGGATGCGGTACTTAGCGATATGGGTGCGAAGATTGATTCTGGCAAAGCAGTTAGTGCTGCAATGAAAGTTTTTACCTAGCTTTAAACACTTTTAACAACCGTCATTCCTGCTAGAAATGTACAGGAATGACGGTTTGTTAGAAACAGTTCTGCTGAGCTTAGTCGAAGCACACCCCCCTACTTTTACATGATCTATTCAGATTTTCTTAGCTAAAGAACGTAAAACTGTATAAAAATTAAACATGATCAATACAAAAAAGTTTTAACAAATACTGAACTATAGTCGCGTATACTACTCAGACAATAACAATTTATAAAAAAATAAATAGTAGTCGTATCCATAACATGGGGATCAGTTTGTTGTGGTTACAGTGATACAATATGATATCACCTAATAATAGGCAGCTAAAATGGGCAAGCTAAGTTTTGAAGAAGCACGGCACCTCGTCGAACGCGCGGGGATTGGTGCTGAGTGGAAAACTATCCAACAGTTCCAAAAACTCACCCGACAACAAGCCGTTGAGCAACTATTAAAAAATCACGATACACGTTTACCGCCCCCACCCAGCATGAGCCCATGGCCAAAAATGCTCGGTTTACGCAACAATATGCGCCGTAGAAAAATGGTTAATCGTATCTCACGGGTCGAAGGTAAAAATTTACAAAAGTGGTGGGTTAGACACCTATTGGCTACTCGCTCACCTTTTTTAGAGCGCATGACACTTTTTTGGCACAATCACTTCCCTTCTTCCATAGATAAAACGATGCAAACAAGCATGTTGCACAAACAAAATTTAAACCTGCGTAACAACGCCTTTGGCAGCTTTGGGCAAATGCTCCACGACATCGCTAGAGATCCCGCTATGTTGTTGTACCTTGATGGCTACATCAGCACTAAAGAAGAACCTAACGAAAACTTTGCACGTGAATTACTAGAGCTTTTCACCATAGGCCTCGGAAAATATTCAGAGAGAGACATGCGCGAAGCCGCGCGTGCTTTTACAGGCTGGGGGATTGATGATCGTAGTGGTCTTTTTAAGTTTCGCCCTGAAGACCACGACACAGGTGTAAAAACCTTCCTAGGGAAACGCGGCAACCTCAAAGGCGAAGATATTATCAATATCTTACTCAGACACCCACGCACTGCCGAGCGTATAGCCGAAAAGATGTGGCACGAATTTATCAGCATTACACGACCCGATCAACGTGTCACAAAACAATGGGCGCAAGCTTTTCGAGGCTCCAACTACAATTACAATATAGCAACATTAATCCGTGCCGTATTTAACAGTAATGCTTTTTGGGATAAACGACATCGAGGTGCATTAATAAAATCACCGATTCAACTCACCATCGGCACATTACGCACACTGCCCTACTCACCTGCTCATACAGATTTAGCGCATAACCTTAGTATTATGGGACAATCAGTATTTGCCCATCCAAGCGTTAAAGGCTGGACCGGTGGAAAAACATGGATCAGTTCACAATCGCTATTAAGGCGCAACTCCATGATGAATAACCTCACCCGAGGCAACCTAAATGAAATTCGAAATCGTGGCGGCATAGCCGCAAAAATGCCCGATATAAACCCACAGCAGTTACGAGAGTGGCTGTTAGTAATCCCGCCCTTACAGGCACCACCAGTTACATCAGGCAAGCAACGTCTAGCACGCGCTTTTGTATTAGACCCAGCCTATCAGGTGTTGTAATGAATACTAACGTAGAACACAAAAACAATGATGTAAAAGTGGGGGGGTGTGCTTTATATAACCTTTCTCTAAAGCACCTAGGGGCTAAAAATAATGGATCGTAGAGAATTCTTAAAGTACGCAAGCTTAGTATCCGCATCAGCAACCGTCCCATTACTCACACCAGAAATGGTATTCGCCGCAAATGGTCGCCAAAATAGAATCGTTGTTCTAGTAGAACTAAAAGGCGGCAACGACGGCTTCAATACACTCGTCCCCTATGCCGACGAGCTCTATTACAAATACCGTCCACGCATTGCCATCAAACAAAGACAAGTGCTCACTCTCGATAAAGAAATGGGACTGCACCCACGCATGAAAGCACTGATGCCACTGTGGAATGCAGGACAAATGGCTTGGATGCATGGCGTGGGCTATCACAACCCCGTGTTATCACATTTTCGTTCAATGGATATTTGGGATTCAGCCTCCAACGCCAATCAATTTATAGAAGAAGGCTGGCTCTCACGCATATTACCAAAATACAAAAAAGGTTTGCACGGCGTCGCACTCAATAAAGGGCAAGCACAACTCGGGCCACTCAGCGGTAGCAACTTAACCAGTGTTACCATGCAAAGCCCAAAAACATTTTTAAGCCAAATAAAACGCATTAGCGATGTTCAACCCAGCAGATTAAACCCTGCCATCGCACATGTCAGTGAAACACAGCATCAGCTATTTGGCGTCGGCGATCAACTCGCAAAACGCATGGGGCGCAATCCAAAACGTTCGGGTGTCGGTTTCTCAAAAGGAGTATTAGGGCATAGCTTAGAGTCTGTTGCAGAAATGATCATCAACGGCGTAGACGCACCCGTCTACAAAGTCACTCAAGACGGCTTCGACACCCACTCAGGACAACGTGGCGCTCAAGACACCGCACTCTACCAAGTCGCTAACGGCTTAGCCTCCTTCCAAAAATCCATGCAACGAGCAGGCATGTGGAATAACGTATTAGTTGTAACCTACTCCGAATTTGGACGACGCGCCAAAGAAAACCGAGGCGGCGGAACAGACCACGGCACAGCCTCAGCACACATGATACTAGGCGGAAAAGTACGTGGCGGAATTTACGGAAAACACCCCGACCTATCCAAACTTGATGCAAACGGCAACGTACAATTCACCACAGACTTTCGAGCCATATACGCAACATTAGCGCAACGCTGGTGGAATCAGCCCAGCCCATGGGGGAATTTGGGGAACTTGCCTTTTGTTTAGATTCTCTTCATTCCTGCATGTTTTTAGCAATAATCTATAACACT
>CAYOHT010000137.1:0-5649 GCA_964403815.1 uncultured Cocleimonas sp. | reverse complement strand
AGTGATGAATTAAAATCCAACCTTTCTGAAGTGGGTGAAGTCAGTCATTATCTGAATAAAAGCCTCAAAGAAACACTCTCTTTTGATGCCAGTTATTTAGCTAGTAGCATTTGGAGCAGTTTATCAAAAGTTGCCGATCAAACTGCTGTGGAATTATCCGAGCTTGGTGACTCATTACGTAGCCATACCGTCACAGATGCTTCAAACTACTCAGAACAACAAAAAAATTGGGCTAAAGATGCGACGCAATGGCAAGCTGATTACAAAAACGCCTTAGCTCAATTGGATGAAATTCGAGCGGATATACGCAAGAAAGTTCGCCACACCCATGCGTATAGCAAAGCTATCACTAATGATAAGGCTGATCAGTCGAGACATGATTTGCTTTCGCAAGAGAGCCAAGAAAACACCCAAACTATTAACGCCATTTACAAGCAATACTTTGGAGGGACATCATCATGATTACCGAAATCCCAATAAATGAATCGCACATATTTGCATTTAAAGTAACAGAAAAACTGGAAGCCGATGACTACAAATACTTTCGCCCGAAACTTGAAAAACTTTTAGAAAAAGAAAGTCCACTTTCCCTATTAATCAAGCTAGAAGATTTTGAAGGCTGGACAGCAAAGGCCGCATGGGAAGACATGAAAATTGGCTTTAAACATCGTAATGACTTTCTACGCATCGCTATTGTTGGTAGTAGCACATGGGAAAAACTCATGGCAGGGTTTGGAGACTTATTTACAGATATTGAAGTACAGTATTTTGATGATGCATCCAATGCGCTTGAATGGCTTCATCAAGTCAAAAACCATGCAGAAGAAGACGAGTATATCGGCTATCGCCACATTTTAGTCGCTACAGATTTTTCTGATTACGGACTTGCAGCACTTAAAAAAGGGCTGGAGATTGCAAAGCCCTTTAATGCAGAAGTCACTCTCATGCACGCTGTCGAAACATTATCAACAGATATGTACCCAGGAATTGGAGAGTTAACTGTGCCTGTGTTGGTTAACAACCCAGAACTAGAGAGAAAACAGTTTGATAGAATCGATAAAAAACTGGAAAAAATATTAACGAAGATGGATATTCCTAAGGATCAAGTAAAAACCGTTGTTGTCGAAGGTCATCCTGTGGATACAATATTAGAATACGCCATAAAACATGATAACGATTTGATTGTGATGGGCTCTCACGGGCGAAGAGGTTTGGCGCGATTATTAGGCTCTTCAACCAATGGCGTAATTAATCATGCGCCTTGTGATGTTTTGACCGTTATTGATAATGACTGATTCACGCATCATGTAAAACTAGGGGGGTGTAGTACACCCCCCTAGTTTTACATGATGTTTTTCAATTAGCTAAACTTCAAGTCACCTTGGATTAGAGTCATTTCTTTATATTTTGCTTTGTACTGATCTGCCATAACGGGCAATGAGAAATGCTCTTCTGTGTGTTGCTTTGCGTATTTCCCCATCGTAATACGCTTCTCTTCTGAATCAATCAGCTCTTCTAAATGCTTCATTAAGATTTCTTCTGTCTCACCAACAAAGCCTGTTTGACCGTGCTGGACGACCTCATCATTACCAGGAATCTTGGTGACTACAGCAGGGATACCTGAAGCTTGTGCTTCTAGTAATGCCAATGAAAGCCCTTCGTAGGCTGATGTTTGAAAAAATATATCAAGCGATGGCAACATTTTTAGCACGTCTGTTCTATCCATCATGCCCGTGATTTTTACACCCGCAGACTCAAGATTATCAACATCTTCTTTTTCACCACCACCAATCCAAACAAACTCAACATCATCTCGTTTTGCATTCACTTTACGCGCAATATCTGCAAAAACCCATGGCGCTTTTTGCATAGAAATACGACCCACAACACCAATTTTTACTTTGTCATTTTTTAAGCTGTAATTTTTCGGCATTAATTGTGACGTATCGATACCATTACTAATGCGTATCAATCGTTTAGTGTTACCATAAGTGATTTCATCGGAGATTATTTCAAACTCTTCTTTGCCACAAGCAACTATCGTTCCACCAAGCCAGTAACCAATATGTTCAAGATATTTATAAACTTTTCGTTTAAGTGGTTTTTTAATCAACGGATAGTGAATGGCATGTGATGTGTACAGTAAGCGGTTGTTTTTTCTCAGTATAAAACCTGCTACTCGCGCTAAAAAACCACCTTTAGATGAATGTGTGTGAATAATATCTGGGTTTAAGTTTTTAATATTTTTTACCAAGCTAAACAATGCTTTTGTATCCACGATAGGATCAATCGAACGACTCATTTGAACATGAATCAACTCTACTTTTGGGTCAAACATTTCACGCCAGTTTTCAGGCGTATGTTGACGGATTGAATGTAAAACCGTAACGCGATAACCATCCCTTACCAGTCGGTTAGCCATATCCACAACCCAGATGAATACACCGTGTTCCATTGGTTCTATTACATGTACGATATGCATATTATTCTCTCGCTATTTTTTATTTTTGGCTTTTAGTTCAGCTATTTTAGCTTTAATATTTTGTACGTTATCTTGAATTTTCTTTGCGCCGCTATAAGCAAGAAATCTAATAGGCTGAGAAGTCCAGCGTAAGCGATACATGCTTTCATACTCACAACAGTATTGATCTTTTTTATAAGAATTTGCATCATCTGCAAACATAAAATCAAACATCTGGTTATTTTTAATCGACTCACCTATTTCATTACAAACCAGTAGAAATAACGGCGAATATTTATTTGCGTATTGAACATGAAACCCGCTTTGGTAGTAATGAATTCGACCCTTATCACTAAATGTATAATAAGAAGCTAAAGCATCGTCATCTAAGTATAGGGTTTTAATAGCCACCCGATTTTTTGGAATAAGACGTTCCATTATTTTTTGATGAAATGCAACAAAGCGAGTGGAATCAAAAATACAACGCCCTGTTTTCTCTTTCCAACGATAACAGTTCATATCTGCCAACTGTGTTAACGCTGGTTTTATTGAGTCTAACGTCTTTGTTGATTCTGTTCGTACTTCACCAACACGAGCAAGCTTTCTACCTTTCTTGCCGAGCATTTTTCGCCAACGCCCCCCCATTTGAGTTTGGTACTCTTCATAACTGTCCATTTTTGGAATAGAAAAACGCACGCCATATTCTGTTTTTTGTCGAAGAATTTGACTATGATTTTTATTATATTCTTTAGCACCACAATCAAAGCACTGAAGTATTAATGCATCTTTTAAAAGAAATTCAAAATCAGCAAAACTCCATTTATTACTATGCTTGATTAAGTATTCCGATACCAAAGAAACCATCTCTGCTTCTAATTCAGGTTGTACAATAAAGTCTTGGAATTCACTCACGATGCTATCTTCATAAGCCTCGCCATTACCAATAAACTGCAGTGTTTTACCTTGCACCAATGATTTAGGAAAACTAGCTTTACAGATTTGAAAAGGTGCAATACCCACTAACGAATCTCCTTGATACAGGCAAAGTATGAATAGCTCTCTTTCGAACTGATCTTTAAAAACTTCCCACCAAGTAAATACCCAATCCCAACTGCTAAAGACACTGCTTCTATCGCACTTATCGTAGAGATTATCCCAACTTTCCTGCAATGATTTAAATTCATCTACGGTGTTTACTAGGCGTAAACTTAGTGATTGGGTTCCAACAGATGATAGGCTAGGTGCGTTTTGAGTCATTGTATCTAATTCAGATTAATTTTTATTAGTTAGCTACATTGTATATTTTTTAACCAGTTTTTAAAGTTCTTTCCTGACAAAAGGATACACCCGACAGAGTAAACAGCCGTCTCATATCTTTGCTTACACCACAAGGTGCTATAACTTGAATATTTCTAGATTCTAGCTGACGAATAAAACTGGCTAAGGCAACTTCTCTTGACTCATTACCTTCAATCTTCTTAACCCAAGGTAAAGACAGCCTGACATAACTTGGCTTGAGTTGCTTTAATAGCATCAGCGCTTCTGATGTAGCTGAAAAGTCATCCAACCCAATTTTACTATTGAATGCTCGTAATTCACGAGCAAAATGTAGCAAGGTTTGCATATCATTCTTATCAATTTTGGCTGATAACAAGAAAGTTAGCTTTGAGGCATTAACCCCAATTTTACTCAACCCTGGCTTAAACCACTTTAAAAACATTTTATCCGTCGTTGTTGCTTCATTAAGGCACACCAACAAGTTTGTTCTAAGGTTCTTTTTCTTAATCAACGTTTGTAATAGCCTTGTTATCTTCACTTTATCCCAAAATATTTGGCGTTTCTCTTTTAAACGTATTCCACCCTCTGAGAAAAGCAAATTTTCAATACCAACTCTTTGAGGTGCAGGTACTTTCAACGAAAGTATGTGGTGCTCATCGGTATTTTTTCTCTTGGCAGTTTTCATACCAACCAGTTTTTGAGCGACGATCGTTGCTTCTTTTCTTTTAATAATACTGTGAAGTATGGACGTTTCTGTCACCACATTCCTATTTAGTACTTCAATAGCATTTGTATCTTCAATCAAAAGCTGATCTTGTAGGCTGGGCTTCTGCATTTTTTCTTCCTTGTTGTCTTTATTCAGCTCATATCTATTCAAAGGATGCACCCAGAGCTGCAAACAAGGGCTACCTCTATAAACCGATGGAATAATATGAACATTTGCCCTGAACGTTTTTCCATTACGCTTTTTCAAAGAAATGACGAGCGAATGCTTTATCTCATGCTTCCTTAATTGTTTTTTTACAAAACCATCAAAAAGACTACGCTCATTTTCAATCATTAACTCTCTGACAGGAATTGAAGGCAGTTCATGAATTGAATCAATATCAAATAGACCAAGATATGTTGTATTTGCGTAAAGGTGTAAATCTCTGGAGATAAATGCAACTGCTTCATGACTAGAATCAACAAGCCATTGGCAGCGTTGCTCTGCAACACTTAAGAAACGTTTACACCGACGAAACTCTTTTTTTAATTGGATGGTTTGAATCAAATATTCCAGATACAACCGTGAATCATTTTGAGTATTATTCAGCGCTCCAGACTCCAAGTGCAACTTTGAAATTTGGGTATTATTAAAAGGTTTCTTTAAAGCCGTTGTTGCTGTTTTTTCAGTAAGTATAACGATAATCGCATCAGAGCAGTATTGCCAAACTAGATCAGAAAGTGATTCAAGCGAGAAAAGAACTTCATCAGATATAAAAACAAGCGTTGCTGTTCTTTGTTTTTTTAGTGCGCGCTTGATTGAAGCTTTGTCTGCATTAATATATTTCGCAGAAATATTTGACTCATGCATAGTCAGTATTTTTGCTAAATTCTTGTAGCTGTCTAATCGTTCTCCAATTAACAGGCATTGTAAGTCATTGTTTCCCATAGGGGGAACAATACTTCATGCTCTTAATCGATTAATAGTGCTACCCGACTACTGCAAAAGTATTGGGGATAGGAGGGAGATGGATGCTTTTTATCAAATAAAAAAGCACACCCCCCCACTTTTACATGATGTTTATGGTAATCATAAACATCATGTAAAAGTGGGGGGGTGTGCTTCTTACAATATTAGCTTTACTCTTCTTTAAGGAGAGTAAAGCTAGATCGTTTTTTTTATGAGCTTTATAAAAACTCCCAAA
>CAYOHT010000136.1:0-5688 GCA_964403815.1 uncultured Cocleimonas sp. | reverse complement strand
TACTTCCGTCAAAACATGGGTGCTACGCACTTCATTATTGGTCGTGATCATGCTGGAGTAGGTGATTATTACGGTGACTTTGATGCTCAGACTATCTTCGAAGACGAAGTACCAGAAGGCGCTATGGAAATAGAAGTGTTCATGGCAGATCACACCGCTTGGTCTAAGAAGCTAAACAAGGTAGTGATGATGCGTGAAGTAGGTGATCATGAAAAAGATGACTTTGTACTTTTATCAGGTACTAAAGTTCGTGAAATGCTAGGCAATGGCGAAGCGCCCCCTAAAGAATTCTCACGCCCTGAAGTCGCTAAGATTTTGATTGACTATTACCAAAGCCTATAATCACAAATTCAGCCCAGTTAGTGGGCTAAAGTAAAAAAACCGAGCATTGTAAGATGCTCGGTTTTTTGTTTTCTATGAGACCATTTTACTCGTCATCTAATTCCTGCAAGAGACCCTTTATATTAGCTTTCCCCAAAGATCATGCTCATCAGCATGGGTTATCTCAACTTTAGCAAATTGTCCTGCCTCTAGTAATTCACCTTCGATATAAACGACGCCATCTATCTCGGGGGCATCGCTACTACTGCGCGCAATGGTAATATCATCTTTTTCTGTTTCACCTTGAGTGGCATCATCGGTCAACACGGTTATGGTTTGTCCAATTTTAGCGGCGAGTTTATTGGCACTTATCTCTGCCTGAACTTCCATAAAACGTTCTAGGCGATATTGTTTTTCATCTTCGGGTACATGATTGGGTAATTTATTGGATTCTGCGCCATCAACTTCTGAATAGGCAAAACAGCCCACACGGTTTAGTTGTGCTTCTCGCAAGAAATCTAGCAATAGCTCAAAGTCTTCCTCTGTCTCCCCAGGAAACCCTGCAATAAAGGTACTACGAATGGTGATATCAGGACAGATGCTACGCCAGTTTTGAATACGGGTTAAAACTTTCTCTGCATGCGCTGGGCGACGCATATCTTTTAGTATTTTGTGACTAGCATGCTGAAAGGGAATATCTAAATACGGCAAAATACCTTTATCAATATTTTCCGACATCAGCGGAATCAGCTTATCAACATGCGGATAAGGATAAGCATAGTGCAAACGCACCCACGCATCCAACTCACTTAACGACTCACTTAATTGCTGAATATGAGATTTTATCGGTTTGCCATTCCAAAAGCCTGTGCGGTATTTTGTATCAATACCATAGGCACTGGTATCTTGAGAAACCATCAGCAATTCTTTTACACCCGCATTAACGAGGTTTTCTGCTTCTTGCATGACATCGCTGATAGGACGACTAACCAAGTCGCCTCGCAAAGAAGGAATAATGCAAAAAGAACAGCGGTGATTACACCCTTCTGATATTTTCAAATATGCATAGTGTTTAGGTGTGAGCTTAATACCTTGTGGAGGAACAAGGTCAAGATACGGATCATGTGGTGACGTCAAATGCTGGTGAATCGCCCCCATCACGTCTTCATATGCATGTGGCCCTGTCACCGCCAAAACATCAGGATGGGCTTTCAACACTTTGTCAGATTCTGCACCCAAGCACCCCGTCACGATAACCTTGCCATTTTCTTCTAAGGCCTCACCAATGGCATCTAAAGATTCTTCAACTGCACTATCGATAAAACCACAGGTATTAATGACAACAACATCAGCACCATCATAATCTGGAACAATGTCATAACCTTCTGTGCGTAACTGGGTCAAAATTCGTTCAGAATCAACCAATGCTTTGGGACAGCCCAAACTCACAAAACCAACCCTTGGCGAGTCGCCTTTTTTATTAATCACTTAATCAAAACTCCTATTAATAACACCAAAATAACACCCATGGTTTTCACTGAACCTAAGCTTAACAAGCACTTATAGCATGTAACTCCTCACAAAATAACACTGTATTTATACACACCCCATCATTTTGCTTCAAACCTTATCGTAAAAGTGTAACATTGCGAACATTGCACGTCTAATCCATTAATTAAGAGGCGTAAGATATTGATATAAAAAAGAATACATAAAGTGGTCAAAAATTGACCACTTTATTAAGTAACTAAATAAACCCCCACTCTAAGCAGTCTTTCACAAGGATACTCACAGACTTATCCACAGAAATTGTGGACAAGTCAAAGCCTAAAAAAAGTCAAGCGTTTATCTGAAATTAGTGAAAATAATTAATGATGTATTTCGCAGGTTGAATAACACTCTTTTTGTTCCCAGAAAACCTCTAAAAGCCGTATCACTTCCCTACCTATCAAAACCATCTTTATTTATCACTCCCTACATAATATTAAATTATTATTCAAAAATAGATTTTTTTGAGCTAGACTCGTACGTAATACCCCTGAACTCTTACTCCTATTTATTACTAAGAGCCACATCCCTAATTTTCTGAGGAATTTTCATGTCAGTTAAACACCCCGTTATATCTATCACAGGTTCATCTGGTGCAGGCACTAGTTTTGTAAAGCGAGCACTTGAAAACATATTTCGTCGCGAAGGTATCAAACCCGCTATTGTTGAAGGCGACAGTTTTCACAGTTTAAGTCGAGTAGAGTTTTCTGCGGCTGTAAAAGAGGCTGAAAAACAGGGAAACTTTAATTTTAGTCACTTTGGACCAGAAGCCAATGATTTTGCAGCATTGGAAAGCTTGTTTAAAACTTATGGCGAAACAGGTACGGGCAAAAAACGTTATTATTTGCATAATGATGATGAAGCGGCAGAGCAGAATACTCGCTTAGGCTGCAATAAATCCTCAGGTGAATTCACGCCTTGGGAAGATATCGATGCAGGCAGTGACTTACTTTTCTATGAAGGCCTACATGGCTTAGCGGCTGATAAAAAGCAAAATATAAATACCGCACAATACGTTGACCTGGGCGTAGGTGTTGTACCGAGTATTAATCTTGAGTGGATTCAAAAAATTCATCGCGACCATACTGAACGTGGTTATGATGCTGAGGTTACAGTAGATACAATACTTCGTCGTATGCCTGATTATGTCAATTATATTGCCCCACAATTCTCAGAAACTGATATTAACTTCCAACGTGTGCCTATTGTAGATACTTCAAACCCATTTATTGCGCGTGACATACCTACGGCAAATGAGAGTTTTGTGATTATTCGTTTCAAAGATGCACGTAAGTCGGGAGTGGATTTCCCTTATATGCTTAATATGCTCCATGACTCATTTATGTCAAGACGCAACACACTTGTTGTTCCCGGTGGAAAAATGAGCATGGCAATGGAAATTATTCTTACGCCACTTATTCATGACATGATTGATAACACTAGAAAGTAAGCTGTTTTATTTGGGGTGCTTCTCAGTTGATTTGAGGCACCCTTTTATTTCTTTGCAAACTCAAAAGAATCAAAAAACAAAAAGTCTTTTGCCAGCCCTTGTTTAATAAAGTTCTCTTTAGCCGCATCAACCATCGGTGGTGGCCCTGCCACATATACATCAAACCCTGATAGGTCAGCATGATCTTCGGCAACTGCCGCATGTACAAAACCTGTTCGCCCTTGCCAATTATCATCTTGACTAGACTTCGATAATACAGGCACATAGTTAATATGCTCATGCTGAAACGCCCATTTCTCAGGCAAGTCATTTCGGTATAAATCAACCTTAGCCCGCGCTCCCCAGTAAAGCTCTATCGGACGTGTATCACCTTCTTCAATTAGTTGCTCCACCATTGCTTTGATAGGTGCAAAACCCGTGCCACCAGCAACTAAAATTAATGGATGATTAGAAAGTTCACTGATATGAAAGCTACCAAAAGGCCCTTCAAAACGTAAAATGGCTTTTTCTTTCATCTCATTGAAAACATGATCCGTAAAAACACCACCTTCTACATGACGTATATGTAAGTCTATCGTCTCATCATTGGTGGGTGAATTCGCGATAGAAAATGCACGCCTGCTACGATCACGTAATATAATTTCAATGTATTGCCCTGCTGTGAATGCTAAGCGTTCATTTGCAGGAAGTGTCAGTGACATTTCCATCACATCATCTGCTAATTTTCTAAGTGATGCCACACGCGCAGGTAGAGTTTTAATCTCAATTTCAGCAGAGCTTTCAATCTCCCTTACATCAAGCAGCAAGTCAGATTTTGCAACCGACACACAAAACACTGCTTTGCCTTTTTTATGTTCATGCTCCATCACCGTCAATGGCAAACCTTCAGGGTATTCAACCTCCCCAGAAACCACCTGACCTAAACACGTCCCGCAAGAACCTGATCGGCAGCCGTAAGGAAAATTAATACCTTGCCTCAAGGCCGCATCAAGAATAAATTCATTTTCTTTGACTTCAAATGTGTGCTCGCTCTCTTTAAGAGTGATTTTAAATGTCATGATTCTGCACTATCTATTTGATTTTTAAAGCCTGCATTCTAGCAGTTAAATAAATCACAATATTTTTATTTTTTTTTCATCGAATATTTAAGCCACATCACAAGTCGTCAAACTAAAGCAGAGCTTATCAAGCAAAGTTTCACCCAAGTTATCCACAGAATACAAACACCTTCTTAATAGCAAAAACACAATATGTTGTGCTTGACGAGGCAGGTAAACACACTCTATAGTATGCCCACTTGAAAAACGCTAGACCAACTTGCTCATTAGCTTCTATCTTGCGCTTTCAATTTCTTATTGAGTATCTAGTAATAGCAAACGTCATAAATAGCCTTTCGCTTAGGCTTGTTTGACAGTTAGATTGACCAAGAAGAATGACCGTTTTTAGATTGTAGACAAAGTTCTCCAACACAAAAATAAAATAGATTAGCTACCGTAATAGTCACACAAGCAGTCACAGAGTAACTATTACAACCAAAGGAAAGCACCCCAAGATATTTCTTGTTGTGCCATACATCAAAACACAGAAATAAACCGATAATCCAAATACGGTCTTGCCGTCTTTTCGCTTTATTTCTACTGGAGGATAACTATGCAACCTGTCAGCAACGACTCTCTTGACGATGCTCTTAATCAAGATTCTGTCGCCACAAGCGTACTCGACGCTATCGACGAGACCATGTCAAAAACAAGCGAACAAGAAGCTGTTGTTTATAAAGTCATTCGTCGTAATGGCAAAGTAACGCCGTTTGATCGCAGTAAAATTGAAGTTGCACTGACAAAAGCATTTCTTGGTGTTGAAGGTGGCGTTGCTGCGGCATCATCACGTATCCATGACACCGTACAAAAAATGGCCGTTGAGGTTAATCATAACTTATTTCGTCGTATGCCTGATGGTGGCATCGTCCATATCGAAGATATTCAAGACCAAGTAGAACTCGCACTTATGCGCTCAGGCGAGCGAAAAGTGGCACGGGCTTACGTTATTTACCGTGAAGAGCGCTCACAAGCACGTGCTGAAAAAGCAGAAAACACAAAACCTAAGAAAGCATCTAAGAAAGATGCCTTGCAAGTCACCGCTTCAAACGGGGACACCAAGCCACTTGACGAAAACCGCCTACGCAAGATTATTGCCGAAGCAGTTGATGGGTTAGACGGCGTCGATCAAGACACCGTTGTTAAAGAGGCACTGCGGAATTTGTTTGACGGCATTCCTGAAGAGGATGTCGGTTCCGCACTTGTAATGGCAACGCGCGTCAACATTGAGAAAGATCCAAATTACTCAATGGTGGCAGCGCGTTTGTTACTTGA
>CAYOHT010000135.1:0-5703 GCA_964403815.1 uncultured Cocleimonas sp. | reverse complement strand
TTCTCCGTTATTAAAATAGGCCTAAGCTCGTTAGATCCATTCACATTAGCGGGGTTGAGGTTTTTACTTTGTGCTTTGCCCTTGGTCTTTTTTATTAAAAAGCCCGATGTTCCAATGAAATATGTGGTGGCTTATGGACTTATTTTTGGTGTAGGCCTATGGGGTATGGTGTCACTGGGTATTCATTTTGGTGTTTCAGCAGGCATGGCCTCTTTAGTTTTACAGATGAGTGCTTTTCTTACCGTTATTATGGGTGTTCTTTTTTAAAGGATAGTATTGATAAAATTAAGATACTGGGCTTTATTATCGCAATTATAGGTATTGGATTTATTGCCAGTGTTACCGATGGCTCAGTAACACTGATTGGATTAGCGCTTGTTCTGCTGGGTGCATTAGCCATGAGCGTGACGACGATTATCGTTAAAATATCAGGCGCAAAAAGAATATTTTCTTTTCTTATCTGGTCTAGTTTGTTTTCGCCAATTCCGCTATTTATTTTGGCATATTTCACTCAAGGTCAAAATGTATTTTCTGACTTTGCTACAAATGTCGACGGTAAAGCGATATTCTCAATTTTATTTCAAGTCTACCCAACCACATTATTTGGTTACTGGGCTTGGAATTCATTGATTGATAAATACCAAGTATCGCGAGTTGCGCCACTTTCTTTGTTGGTGCCAATATTTGGTTTGTTAGGTTCATTCTTCATTTTTAATGAACAGATAGGGTTAGAGAAAATGATTGCAGGAGCATTGATAATGATAGGTTTATTGATTAGTACGTTTAGTCATAAAGTTAAAGGAGTGATATAGGGTGAAAAATTTACTTTCAAATCGAATCAAAAATGTACCCGAATCCTTTATTCGCAATATTTTAAAAGTATCAACGCAAGCAGATGTTATCTCTTTTGCGGGTGGTTTGCCGAGTGCGGATTTATTTCCTATTCAAGGCTTGGAATATGCTTGTCATAAAGTCTTACAAACCAATGGTAAAAAGGCGTTGCAGTACTCAAGCTCAGAAGGTGATGTTGAATTAAGAGAGTGGATTGCTACGCGTTATCAAGAAAAACAGGGTTTGAATATCTCAGCGGATAGTATTTTAATCACCAATGGTTCACAACAAGCATTAGATTTGCTTGGCAAAGTATTGCTCAATGAAGGCGATCCAATCGCGATAGAAAACCCAGGATACCTTGGGGCAATTCAGTCATTTTCATTGTACCAACCAAAAATGCACACAGTCGCGATTGATGATAATGGATTGAATATTGATCAATTAGCGCAGGTATTAGAAGGTTATAAACCTAAGCTACTTTACACCGTACCGAATTTTCAAAACCCTACGGGGATTTCATATTCGCAAAAAAATAGGGAAGCAGTAGCGGGTATTGTTTCTCAGTTTGATACCTTACTTATTCAAGATGATCCTTATGGCGAGTTACGCTTTTCAGGAGAGCAGAAATCTAACTTCTATGAATTATTACCTGAGCAAACACTATTATTAGGCTCCTTCTCAAAAGTTGTTGTGCCATCGTTTAGATTGGGCTGGATTGTTGCACCTGATTGGTTAATGAAGCCGTTGGTTATCGCTAAACAAGCAGCAGATTTGCATACTAACTATTTCACACAGCAAGTCATCTCTCAGTACTTGAAAGATAATGCATTGGATAATCATATTGAAAAAATCATCCAGTTTTATGGAAAACAAAAACAGGTGATGATGGATGCGATTAAGCAATACTTTCCTGTTGATGCAAAAGTGGCTGAATCAGAGGGAGGGATGTTCTTGTGGGTGACGCTGCCACAAGGGGTATCTGCGATGAAACTATTTGATAAAGCGATAGAAGAGAAAGTTGCATTTGTACCAGGGAAACCTTTCTATGTGGGGAATGAAACAGAAGAAAATACTTTACGTTTAAGTTATGTAACGGTGAATGAAGAAAAAATACTAGAAGGTATTAAACGCCTTGGACGGTGCATTAATCAAAGTTAATGGTACGTTAATCAAGACTAAGTGGTGTTTTTAACTACCGCTAATCTAGTGTTCTTGGAAAAAATAGATGAAATATTATATGATCGTAAAAATATAAAAATAATAAGTCTTTGGGTTGTAAAATGAAAAAAATAATAGCAATGGGTATTCAAGAAGCATCTGATTCTTTCGGTGAATGGTTAGAGCAAGCGCAATTTCTGGTAGAAGGTAAGTCTACTCACCTTGTGCGAAAGCCAACTTCATGTGAAGAATGCGAGTTTGGTCTTTGGCTCTATTCTGAAGATCACTCATTGAAGTCATTCCCATGGTTTAAAGAAGTAGAGGAATTACACCAAGCATTTCACAGTGCATATGAGGCTATTTATAGAGGGGCAGATGAAGTTTATGATGCTAAAACATTGGCAGCGCTGAAAAATAACTTTCATCAATTAGAAGAAAAATCTGACTCGATAGTAACAAAGCTAGAGGAAATACAAGAATCACCCAAAAACACAGAAGATGAAATTACTGATATTGATAGCGAAGAGGCAATATCTGAAGATATTATTGATGAGGCTGATAGCCAAGAAAAACTCAACGAAGAAGAGTCTAGCCAAAAGAAAAAAAGTTACCAAGCTCTTCGTGATGATGATTTGTTAAGCCCTACTATTATGTCGGTTCAAATAGATACGAAGCAGCTTGAAATGCAGACAAAGCTTAAAAAACTAGATTTAAAACAGTTGGAACAAGAGCAAAAGCTCACAGAGCAAGAACTACAACAACTTGAAGATAGGCAAGAACTTACTTCACAAGGTGTAGAGCAAGTTGCTCAATATCAACAGCTAAAAGATGATGAGATAATTCAACAATTAGAGCTTCATCAAAAGCTCGAAAAGAAGAACTTTGAAGTCAAAGCTTTGGAGCAAAAAGAGCTGAATGACGTAAAGAAAAATATTGTACTAAAGCATGATGAGTTAGCACAGCTAGAGTTGGTAGACCAAAAATTAGAGAATAGGAAATCTGAAGAGCACAAGAAAGAGCAAGCTATTCTAGATGATTTTGAGCGAAAGCAGTTTGCAGATAAGCAAGATATTATTGAATTAGAGCAACAACGTAAAAAGTGGGAAAATGAAGCTGCTAAATTACAGCAACAATTACTACTTGTTGAGCAAGACATAGAAGACTTGGTGAAGCAACAGGAAGAAAAGCAGGTAATACTTGATGATTTTAACCAACAAAAAGAATTAAAGCTAAAAGAGCTGGAAGAGTATTCAGAGCAACAAAAACTATTAAATGGCCATAAGTTTAAGGTAAAGGAAGCTAAACAAGAAGAACTGACACATTTAGAACAAAAAAAGGCTTTGCTTAAGCAAACCGTTTCTCAATTAGAAGCAGAATCAGAAGAGCTTGAGAATCAAAAACTAGAAATGACTAAACAGCACAAGCGCGATCTTAAACAACTGGATGAGCAGAAAAAATTCAAGAAAATGAGTATGGGTAAGCTGGATAAAGATAAGAAACGTAAGATTCAAGAGCTTAAAGAGTTAGTGCATCAGCAAGAATCTATTAAGAAAAGCTTGACTGAATTAGAGCAACAAACTGATTCGAAAAAGAAATTAGAAAAGGCTTAAGGGAAGGCTGGTTCGCCCCTTGATATTAACAAACGTCCTGTAAAACTAGGGGGGTGTGTTTTTATATTCCTTTCAACCATGATCAACTCCCGTTGTTATAAATTTACTGAAGGGAGCGACCATTCTGAGAATTTATGCCTAGGATTTGATACTGAGCCTGTAAGTAATTCTGTGTAACTACCCATTAAAGATACGGAGTTAATTGCTCTTCAAATTCAATCATAAAGCGATTCACTACAAGGTTGTTTTTATGTAATAAAAGAGGAGTGGCTATGTTAAGCTAGCCACTTTGTAAATCACTAGGTCAATCTTCAGTTAAATGAGTCAAGCTACACGGATACCGTCCACTGAGCACGGTATTAATCCTCGGGATATAGATAAAAAAGCCCGCACAATATTAACATCACTAACCAAAGCTGGCTATGAAGCCTACTTGGTTGGTGGTGCTGTTCGTGATTTACTACTAGGTTATCATCCAAAAGACTTCGATATTGCCACCAGCGCAACACCTGAACAGATAAAACAAGTCCTTCCTTCTACCCGTATTATTGGTCGCCGCTTTCGATTGGCGCACGTTCACTTTGGGCGTGAATATTTTGAGGTAGCTACTTTTAGAGCGCCTCATGATGATAGTGATAAAGGTCAGGTAGGTGATCATGGTCGAATTATTAACGATAATGTTTATGGCACAGTCGTTGAAGATGCTTACCGTCGAGATTTTAGCATCAATGCTTTATTTTATGACTTAGAGACAGGTGAAGTGCTCGACTTTGTTGGTGCGATGGATGATCTTAAAAAACTTCAGCTACGCATGATTGGAGACCCTACAGTACGTTACCGTGAAGATCCTGTACGTATGATTCGAGCGGTACGTTTTGCCGCAAAACTTAACTTAACGATTGAACCGTCCTCAGAAACTCCTATTTATGAGCTCTCTTCATTGCTAGGTAATATTGCTCCCGCCCGATTATTTGATGAAGCACTAAAGTTGTTTCACGGTGGTATGGCGCTAAAAACGTTGGAGTTACTTAGGCATTATCATTTACTAGATCACCTTTTTCCTCAGGTGGAGAAAAGTTTAATTGAAGATGAGCATGATGGTGGTTCATATACAAAATTAGTACATGCCGCACTCAATAATACGGATAAAAGAATTCGTGCAGGTAAGCCTGTTACCCCTGCTTTTTTGTTTGCAGTAATGTTATGGAAGCAGGTTAAAGATGGTTCTGAAATGTACCAAGAGCAAGGAAACCCTGCGTTGCAGTCTGTTCATTTGGCCGCAACTGATGCTTTTGCCGAGCAAGTAAAGTGCATTTCAGTGCCGCGCCGTTTTAGTAATATGACGCGTGAAATCTGGACGATGCAAGGTCGCTTTCAGTTTAAAAATACGCGTCGTGTAATGGGGTTTTTAGAGCATCGTCGTTTTCGTGCTGCCTATGATTTTATGTGTTTACGCGCACAAGCAGAAGAGATTATGCCCGATGATTGTGAGTGGTGGACACTGATCCAAGAAGTTGATGAGCAAGAAAAGATCGCCATGTGCCAAGCCTCTAGTTCACCTAAAAAAAAGGGTAAAGGCAATCGAACAGGTAGGCGCAATAAGCGCAGTTAAGCAATGATGAGCATCGCACCAGTTACTTGTTATGTTGCGCTTGGGAGTAACTTGGGCGACTCTGATAAGCATATTATGGAAGGCTTACAAGCCTTAGCGAATCACTCTGATATTGATTTTATCAAAACCTCTCTTTTCTATCAGAGTAAACCCCACGGCCCACAAGATCAGCCTGACTATATTAATGCAGCGGTTGAGTTTAAAACCACTCTAAAACCTGAAGCATTGCTCGACGAACTCCAAAAAATTGAAAATGAAAATGGGCGGGTGCGTGAAGGTGTAGAACGCTGGGGCGCAAGAACTTTAGACTTGGACTTATTGTTCTATGGTGATGAAACTATCAATACTAAAAGACTAACTGTGCCGCATCCTCGTATTTGTGAGCGAGTATTTGTGCTATATCCTTTGCGTGACCTTCTCTCAGCTACAACCACAGAAGATCAAAAGGACTTGAAAATCAACGATAAGTCCACACTTAATGATTGTATC
>CAYOHT010000134.1:0-5724 GCA_964403815.1 uncultured Cocleimonas sp. | reverse complement strand
GACGAATAAAAAGAAAGCACACACCGAAGTTGTTAATAACATTGTATCCGATGGTGAAGATGTGGACTATAAAGGGTGGAAAGAGTATAAAGAAGCTGTGGAAGAAGGTACAGAACCTGTACCTAGAGTAGCTAAACCTGTAGTTAATAGTAAGTATGCTTTTAATGTAGATGAGGCTTTAAATAGTATAAATCTTAAGTTCCCTAATTATACGCCTAGTGTAGATGCCTTTAAGTTTTTTAACTTAATAAGGGTCGTTATGGGGGAAGATCCTGAAGTAGAGAATAGTATAATGCACTATTTCATGATAGACCTAGTGTTTAATAATGTCAAACCTGAGAACTTCCCGTATAGCAAGGAAGTTAGAGATAACATTAGGGTGAACCCTAGTAAGCTAGCCATTATAGCTAGTCGTTTCTCTGCTAAATCTACAGTCATAACAGCCTTCCTGCCTATATATATAGCTATAACAGGAGAGCTACCTAACTTTGGTAATGTAATGTTTTGGGTAGGTTTTGGTGACTCCCAACAAGCAGGTGCTAAGGTTCAGGCTAATACTATCAGAGATATATGCCAAGATAGTGAGTTCTGTAAGGGTTACTTTGAGAGAATGAGGTTTACTGACGAAGAGTGTGAGTTTATTAGGAAAGGAGACGGACCAGAGAAGAAGAGAGCCTTTATGTTTAAGGTTAAGGGAGCGGCAGGTGGGTCTGTAAGGGGTATTAGGTACAAAACTGAGAGGGTACAAATTGTAAGTTTTGATGATGCTATAAAGAATGAAGCTGATGCTAATAGTCCTATAATAATGGCTAAGTTACGTAGTATGATTTACTCTGATGCTGAGAATGCTATGGGAAGTAAAGGTAAGACTATACTAGTAAACACCCCCTTTAATAAAAAGGATCCTGTCTATAGTGCATTAGAAAGTGGGGTATGGACACCGTTGTGTTTACCTATATGTGAGAAAATATCTTTAGATACTACCCGTGAGGAGTATGTAGGTAGTTGGGAAGCTATGAAGGATTATGATGCTGTTATGGATAGGTACAAAGATTCTTATAGCGGTGATACTCTTAGAGAATTTAATCAAGAGCTTATGTTAAGGATTAGTAGTGAGGAAGATAGGCTTATAAAAGATAATCAAATTCAGTGGTATAGTAGGGAAAGTCTAGAGAAGAACCTTGGTGCTTATAACTTATATGCTACTACTGATTACACTGCTAGTAACAATTTGAAGGGAGATTTTAGTGTTACTATGATTTGGGCTGTAAACTCTCAGGCTGATTGGTTCCTACTAGATTTATCCGTTAGGAAAATGACCATAGAAGAGCAATATAACGTTATCTTTAACTATAATACAAGATGGGCTGCTAAGTACGGTAGACACTTAACTGTAGGTGTAGAAATAGACGGACAACAACAGCTTAACTTACACTCATTAAAGAAACAGATGATAGAAAACAACTCGTTCTTCTCTTTTGCTAAACAGATAGGTAGTGCTTATGGTAAAGAAGGTATTAGTAGGAGACAGGCTACTGGAGCTAAACACGAACAGTTTATGCGAGTACATCCACTGTTTTTAAGTAAGAAGATATTCTTACCTGAAGAAATTAAGGACACTCCTGACATGAAAGAGTTCCTTAATGAGCTTAATTATGTTACTTATACGGCCATTGCTAGTAAACATGACGACGCAATAGATGCTGTAAGTATGTTAGCCGCTATGGACGTTATATTACCCAGTGCTTCTGTAGGTTCTGTGCATGATACAGGTGGTGGTGTTGTATGGGCTGGTGATGTTAGTGTTGATGAAGAAGAAAAGTTCGGAGGAAGTACTATCTTCTAAGTCGGTGTGGTATAATACCCCTATTATGATTATATGTAACTAAGGACTAAGAATGAACCTACAGCAAGCTATAACCTTAGCAAGACACAGTGAGCTGCAGCAGCTTAGCCTAGCTGATGATGATGAGGCTATTGTAGGGTTGTTTAACTTAGGACTTATTGAGTTACATAAAAGGTTCCAGTTGACTACAGAAGAGTATGTAATTCCTTTGGAGACTGGAGTTATTATATACACTATGCCTACTGACTTTATGTACTTAATAGAGGCTTATAGAGAAGTCCCTGCCGCTAATTCAGATACTTCAACTAGTCCTTATGAAGCATACACCCGTGTACCTATTAACGATGAGAACAACCCTGATAGTATAAATACAGTTGCTTGGAATAGGTTGCAAATACCTATGGCCTATACAGGATCTTATATAGGTACTATTTACGTACCTAAACCAGTATACTTAAGTACTACAGATATGACTCAAGACTTAGGTATACCAGATACTCTTATAGACTCGTTAATGCTCTTTGTAGGATACAAAGGACATACAGCTGTTAGTGGTGCTGTTCAAGGAGAAGGTAACACACACTATATGAGATTTGAAGCTAGTATAAATAAACTTAAACTTCTAGGTATAGGTGTAGCACCTGATGACTCTAGTATAACAAATAGAATAAATAGTAGAGGGTTTGTGTAATGAGAAGAATTACAGAATTAAGTAATATAGATATTGCAATATCTAGAGCAATAAATAGTCGATATGATAAGGTTAGAACCGTAGCTAATTCTATAGCTGATGTTATAATGGTAGCTAATACACTTACTCCAGAGATAGTAGTAGAGTTAGCTTCACTATCAGGGGTGAATATTTCTGAGATGGTAGCTGCAGTGGATACTATAAGTGCAGATAAACTAATAGTAGAAAATCAGACAGCTATAGCTACAACACAAGCAAATTCGTCTTTAGCTAGTAGTATAGCAGCTAATGTTTCAGCAGGGGAGGCTGAAGTTAATAAGGTACTTGTGGAAAGTCTGTACAAGCACTTCGATAGTAGGTACCTAGGCTCTAAGGTAATGGATCCAGCAGTAGACAATTACGGAAATGACTTGCTTGTAGGGGCGATGTACTTTAATGAGGCTACAAGTACCTTTAGATTCTATACAGGTTCTGTTTGGGTGGACCCACAAACTATAATTACACAAGCTCAACAACTGGTTTCCGCGGATGCTTTACAAACTAGTTCTGATGCTGTGCAAACAGGGTTAGATAGAACTGCTGTTTCTAGTAACCTAAACCTGACAAACAATTCTAGAGATGCTGCTGCTATTAGTGCAAGTAACGCCGCTACTAGTGCTACTAACGCTGAGACATTTGCTACTAATGCTTCTGCTAATGTGGTTATTGCCCTGGAGAGTAAGGTAGATAAGGTTACAGGTAAGGGTCTGTCTACAGTAGATTTCACTGATACATTACACGCTAAAGTTAATGATGCTTTAACTTCTGAAACATTAACTAGTCTATCCTCAACAGATAATACGCTAACTTATATAGACGAGGTAGGCACTTCAAATCAGGTAGTATTAGATAACTTAGATGCTGATACTTTACAAGGAAGTACTTTACCTGAAGTTTTAGGTGCAGTTCCTCGTTCAGTTATATATCATACAGATACAGGGGTAGCTAATGCTATACACCTAAATAACGTGGTACTACCTAACTATCAAAATACATTAGAAGATGGTATGGTAGTATTTTTTAGTCCAGCTTACCAAAATACAGGTGCAGCCACTTTAAAGGTTAATGGTTTGGTGGAAAAGATTATAAAGTTTAAAGACTCCGAGTTATCTGCTGATATGTTACTGACTGACGTGAAGTACATGGCTATATATAAGTTGTCAGATGATTCATTTCATGTTGATATTGTAGCTAATAACCAGATGCCAGATGAGCTAGTGGATAAAAATTATGTTGATAGTAGGTTTGGCACTAAAGCAGACTTAGAAGGTAGTGTTACACAAAGGTTTAAAGTATCTGATGCTGTTACTGCAGATGATGCTGTTACCAAAAGACAGATAGATGCGTTACAGAGTGGTAGTCTTACAGATAGTGGTACAGCTACATTAACTAACAAAACAATAAGTACAGACCACAATACCATTAGTGTAGTAGAAGCTGACATAACTGACTTTGGTTCGTATGCTACAAATAACAACTTAAACGCTCATACAGGTGATACAGCTAATCCTCACAGTGTTACAAAAGAACAAGTAGGGTTAGACAGTGTCCCTAATGTAGATACTACTAACGCTTCCAACATTGATACAGGTACGCTGTCTGCTAATAGACTTCCTACTATAATCAGCTCCAATACTACAGGGAATGCAGCTACAGCTAGTACATTAGATACTGCACGTACTATTACACTATCTGGAGATGTGACAGGTTCTGCTAGCTTTGACGGTAGTAGTAATTTAGATATTGCAGTAGCCTCGGCCTCCACAGGTAACACTAACCATGAAAGGGTTATATCTCTTGCTAATAATGCTGTAGATACTTGGTCTAAGGTTGGGGAGATGAGAGGGGGTAGCATAAATGGTGGGGCTGACCTTACGTTTTCAGTTAAAAATGTCAATTATGCAGGTACCTTAGAAAGAGCAGGGCTGGAAGTAATGTCATCCCAACGGGGGGTTGGGGGGGTCTCTGTAAAAGTTTACCTCTTAGGGCAATACTCTTCTATAGGGGTAACTATCGGACATGTTCAACTTAACAACTTTGATTTTGACATATACTTGAAAAGGGATATTTATAACCCCTGCTCGGTAGTTGGGCAAGATAGTACTCTTAATGGGTTTTTTGATAACTTTGGTGAAGTAACAACCGAACCTACCGGAATTATATACGCTCCTATACACACCATATTAAACTCAGAGATGGACACAGGTTGGGTTTTACCAACTTTAACGAATGGTTGGTTTAGTTATCCTGTAGCCTCCCACCTTTTCCGGGGTTGCCGTAAAATGCCTGACGGCACTGTAGTAATGGGGGGGTTAATTGCTGGTGGGGCGGTTACTACTTACCATAATATCTGTACATTACCTCTAGGGTATAGACCATACAACAGTGTTATATTTACTGTACCGGTGAGTGGAGCAGGAACACATGCTATTGGAATAAACTCAAACGGTAATGTAGTGTTTCGTTATGAAGGAAATGGTAACCCTGGTACTTGGTTAAGTCTTTCTGGTATAAGTTTTTCCACTAACTAAAACAAACAAAGGATAAGATAATGAATCTAGTATATAAGATTGATACCGACGGTTTTTACATTGAAGACATAATATACCAAGAAGAATGGAGTAAACCTACTTCAGAGGAGCAAAACAGTGACTTTACACCTACACTACTAAACCCTATTGACCCTTCTAAAGGGATAGTTGGTATCCAACCTATGGGGTTATATAAGCCTAAGTGGGACTTCTCTGATAACACATGGGTTGAAGGTGATACAATAACTGCTTTAGACAATGTTAAACAGTCAAAACTACGTGAGTTAAAAGAGTCTTATGCAGAGGCTAACTACCAGGATATTGCTTACATGGATACCAAATTCCAAGCTGATACAGATAGTCAAAACTTAATCGTATCTGTCTTATCTGCTGGTAGTGCTCCATCTGATTTCTTTTGGTTAGATGTTACTAATAACCAAGTAGCCCTTACATACGAAGAATTGCAAGGGTTAAGTGGTACTATTCTAGCTAGAAACCAGACTAACTTTATTAAGTATCAAGGTTTAAAGTCTGTTGTTAAACAAACGGAAACACTAGAAGAAGTAGGTTTAATTGGGTGGTAGATATACTGAAAGTAATATTTAGTGTAATAAGGG
>CAYOHT010000133.1:0-5818 GCA_964403815.1 uncultured Cocleimonas sp. | reverse complement strand
CTATGGCAAGTTTGGGTTTATTCATACCCCGTGATTTTAGTTTCAGTAAGACTTCATCATGTAAAACTAGGGGGGTGTGCTTTTTAAGTCTTAGTATTTTTATTAGCTAATAAATATAGCAATAATGAAAAATCCCTACTATCTGACAAAGCTAGTAAATTGACATAAACAAACGTATCATTGCGAGCTAATTTCTTAATGGGCTGAGCTTGCTTTTAAAAGCTAATAAAACGTGTCAAATTCTCTCGCTATAATTCGTGATTTACATTTTTCTCGGGGAGCCCGCGAAATTTTTTCGGGTGTCAATCTGGATATTCCTAAAGGAAAAATAACCGCTATCATGGGGCCTAGTGGTACGGGTAAGACGACTCTGTTACGTCTAATCGGTGGTCAGCTTAAACCCAGTAGCGGTAGTGTTAATGTTCAGGGCTTGGAGATTCCACAGCTTAGTCGAAAAGAACTTTATCAAGCACGTCGTCGCATGGGTATGTTATTTCAATCGGGCGCGCTACTGACTGATTTATCGGTGTTTGAAAATATTGCCTTTCCCATCCGTGAGCATTACAGTTTTCCTGAATCGATGATTCGTGACATTGTTCTATTAAAATTAGAATTAGTGGGTTTGCGTGGTGCGCGTAGTTTAATGCCGTCAGAATTATCAGGCGGTATGGCGCGTCGTGTGGCACTTGCGCGTGCGATTGTGCTTGACCCTACGTTGATGATGT
Organism: uncultured Cocleimonas sp.; assembly: GCA_964403815.1. Lineage (GTDB taxonomy): Bacteria > Pseudomonadota > Gammaproteobacteria > Thiotrichales > Thiotrichaceae > Cocleimonas. The sequence continues at coordinate 5,093 of CAYOHT010000133.1, read as the reverse complement.
ATGACGAGCCATTTACAGGCTTAGACCCTGTAACGCTTGGCACGATTGTATCGTTGATCAAGGAGTTGAACAGTTCATTAGGGATGACAAGTATCGTGGTGTCTCATGATATTCATGAGACGTTTTCTATTGCCGATTATGTTTGCATCTTATCCGAAGGCAAGGTTGCGGCGGCGGGCTCGCCTGAGGAATTGATGAATTCTGATTCTGAATTTGTTCAGCAGTTTGTTCACGGTAAACCCGACGGGCCAATGCCATTTCATTTTCCTGCTGAAACCTTAGAAAAAGATATTTTGCGAGGTGGTTTTTGATGACTTTCTTTGCAAACTTTTTACAAAACTTTTTACAACTTATAGGCGCTTATGTCCTAGATACCTTGGCAAGTCTTGGTCGTGCAAGTTTGTTTTTGTCACATGTGTTAATGGGTATTAAAGATGTTCTGCTAAGACCACAGTTGTTAATTCGCGAGTTGTATTCTGTGGGCGTGCTATCCATGCTCATTATTGTATTTTCGGCGATATTTGTGGGTATGGTTTTAAGTCTTTTAGGTTACGTTACTTTGGTCGATTTTGGGGCTGAATCATCGCTTGGCGTGTTGGTGTCGTTATCATTGATTCGTGAATTAGGACCCGTGTTAAGCGCGCTGTTATTTTCAGGGCGAGCAGGCTCGGCATTAACCGCAGAAATTGGTTTGATGAAAGCTACCGAACAACTTGCCAGTATGGAAATGATGGCGGTTGACCCTATTCGTCGTATCGTTACGCCACGTTTCTTGGCAGGGTTTATTTCACTGCCATTATTGACGATTATTTTTATGGCGCTGGGTATCTACGCAGGTTATTTAGTCGGAAGCGTGTGGCTGGGCGTTGATGAAGGTTCGTACTGGTCACAAATGCAGAATAAAGTAGAGTTTTGGCATGATGTGGTTAATGGCATTATTAAAAGTGTTGTATTTGGATTTGTCGTCACGTGGATAGCGGTTTATCAAGGATATAACGCGATGCCAACGTCAGAAGGTGTGAGCCGTGCGACAACGAACTCGGTTGTTTACTCAGCGCTAGCGGTGTTGGGCTTGGACTTTATTTTAACTGCAATGATGTTTATATAAATTAATTCTAGAATAGAAAAATAGGTATAACTTATGGGTTCTTCAAGAAAAACAGAAATATTTGTTGGTGCATTTGTACTGGTAGCTTTAATTGCATTTTTCGTACTGGCAATGAATATCAGTAATCTAGGTAGCTTAGGTTCTGATAAGGGTTATACCGTAAATGCACAGTTTGATAATGTCGGTGGCTTACAGCCCCGCGCCAAGGTGACACTATCAGGCGTTAGTGTTGGCAGGGTCACAGGGATTAGTTACGACAAAGAAAGCTTTCGTGCTGTAGTGACGATGACGATAAACGGAAGTGTGAATTATCTGCCGAGCGATACACAAGCCAGTATTTATACATCAGGGCTTTTGGGGGAACAGTATATTGCGCTTGAGCCAGGTGCGGAAGATGAAGTGTTAGTAGAAGGAAGCGCCGTAACACTCACACAATCAGCTGTAGTATTGGAAGAGATTATTGGCAAGCTGTTAGTGAGCTTTACCAGCAAGGATTAGCTTTTTTACAACAAAATAGTGTATTTTTACAACAGAAGTGGAACTAATGTATAGTTATAAGTTCTATATACATGAAAAATGAAAATACAATACTGAATAATTTAAGGAAATAGCGGAAATGATTAGTTTTAACCTAAAGAAAGTGATCCCTTTTGTAATGCTGGTAGCAAGTTTGTTCGTGGGTTCTATTGCATTGGCAAAAGGCAACGATGTTACTAATGCGCAAAATAGGGTTATGAGTGTCACTACTGCTGTCGTGAAAGAATTAGCGGCGAATGAAAATAAATACACAAAAAATCCAGCTGCTTTAGATGCTTTAATTCGTTCTCGTGTTCTGCCTTTTATGGATTTTGAAGCAATGTCAAAGCTAACATTAGGTAAGCATTGGAGAAAAGCATCACCTTCACAAAGGACACGCTTTATCAGTGCTTATAAAGAAATGTTAATAAGAAGCTATGGAAAAATAATGCTCAAATATGCAGGCGCGACAATTCGTGCTGGTAGGTCTGTTGCAAGTAAGAGAGCAGGTTATGTAAGTGTTAGAACCACGGTAACACCCAGAGGTGGCTCACCGATTGCCGCAAACTATGATGTGCGTAATAAAACAGGGGATTGGAAAGCAATCAACGTGCAAGTTGGTGGGGTTAACTTAATTACCAATTTCCGCACAAATTTCACACGAGAAGTCAGTGCAAAAGGCTTAGATTCTTTGATTGCTCGTCTTAATAAAACTAAAAAATAATTATAAAATGCGTACAGAAATATCACCTTCAGCACCTTTGTCGGTAGTCACTACCGATAAGGGTATTGATCTAAAAGGAAGCCTAACTTACGCGACAGTTTCATCTGCTTTGTCAGATGGCTGTAAGATCCTTGCAAGCCATCAAGCTGATTTGGTCAGTATTAATCTAGCGGATGTGAAAAGAATCGATAGCGCAGGTATAACGCTATTGCTGGAATGGAAGCGCTTGTGTGATAAAAATAATAAAAACTATCAAGTTATTGGAGCGCAAGAGCAAGCGGTCTCTTTAATCACAACGAATAAAATGCAGGGTGTTTTGAGTTTAAAATAACACTGTGAGGCTCTTATCAATAAAGAATATTCACTTAGTGCGCGAAGCACACCCCCCTAGTTTTACATGATTGTTTTATATATACCCAAATAAAAAGCCCGCACTTTAAAGTGCGGGCTTTTTATTTGAACTGCTTATGCTGCTTACTTAGTAAAGCTCAGGAATATCATCAGTAAATGTACCAATAACCTGCTTTTCAATTTCTTCCATTTCACTGTCTGCATCAGCAACAACATTTACTTTAACCGTTGCTTCAATGCCGCCCTGAAGGTGGATAAGGATTTCGTATTCACCGATGTTGCGAATAGCACCGTCTGGCATACGTACTTCACGACGCTCAACATTAACACCTTTTGCAGTGATAAGTTCTGCAATCTCGTTGTTAGAGACAGAGCCGAAGAGCTTTCCACCAACACCCGCTCTTACTTCGATTTCTAAGTCACCAACACCGTTGATGGCTATTTGACGATCTTCAGCAGCTTTGGTTACGCCAGCAGCTTTCTTCTCAAGGTCAGAGCGTAGCGACTCAAATTCTGCAACATTTGTTTTTGTTGCGATTTTTGCTTTCTGTTGTGGTACGAGGAAGTTGCGCGCAAAGCCTGACTTAACATCTACAACGTCACCAAGGCCGCCTAAATTCTCAATTCTTTCCATTAAAATAACTTGCATGATATTTCACCTAAATTGACCTAATTGGTCGTTTCATTAATTTAATATTTAATAAATTTATTATTTCTTTCTAGCAATCTTACGGCGAAAGTCGGAAAAATTATCGACTAAGCCAAAGGTTGCAAGTAATACAATCATTTGTATGAGCAATAAAAACATCAGTACATATAACCCTATAAGCCAGCGAACATTCATTTCTCGCTGCTTTACAATGCTATGTGCTAACGACAAGCCTTGAAACATAAAAACTGCAATACCAACCATTATCAATTCGATAATAAGATGACTTGCTGTTATGACAGCAATCACAATGCCGACAATAAAAGCAATGGATGCTTGCTTGCCAATGCGTATTTGGCGAAATTCTTCTCCAAAACCACCGGGGTTATAGAGTAGGGCTTGCCAGTTACGAGCAATAATTAGCGATAGTATCGTAATTATTGCAAATACTGCTGCAAAGGTTCCTGTCATCCAGTGTGAAGCATTATTGATAACTTCATCAATCTTGCTTGCACTAAGTTGCTGTGTTTTTTGTAACAAAGGTTTTACTTGTTCTAATACAGGCTTCCAAAATGCGCTGGCATCAGGATGCGTGAGATGGAACAATAAAACACCTGCTGTACCTAATAACAGTGTTAGCTGTAGCGTTTTCCCCCATGAGTTTGTCACGGCTAAGGCACTTGCGATCAGTACCATGGGCAACCACGTTGCTGCTCCTGCGATTAAGCCACTGCTAGCTTGTTGTTTTAGTAACATACTTACTATAACGAGTACCACACTTGCCAGCAGTGCGTATAAGATTCCTTGTTGCCATCCTTTGCGAAGTGTTATCAATGCAATCGCTGCATTACTAAATACAATTAGCGGGGATAATACTAAAGAAATCAGGGTGGATAAAACAATAAATATTGCTGCTTGTATCCGGCCCGCCATAATAAAGCTGGCCATAATATTTCTCTTTTGTTGCTCTATTTTTTACTGCTTATTTATGCTGATCTGTGTAAGGAATCAAAGCAAGAAAACGTGCACGTTTGATAGCAGTAGCTAATTGACGCTGATATTTTGCTTTGGTGCCTGTTACACGACTAGGTACAATTTTACCCGTCTCAGTAATGAAAGCTTTTAGTGTATCTAAATCTTTGTAATCTATCTCTTTAACGCCTTCTGCGGTAAAGCGACAAAATTTTTGACGACGAAAACGATGTGCCATGGGAATCTCCTATTATCTATGTTGTTGCTTTCTTTCTGCTTTCTTTTCGGCTTCTTTGCTTAGCATTGAAGGCTCAGTGTCAGCATCGTCACGGCGTATAACCATGTTACGAAGAACAGCATCGTTAAAGCGGAATAGGTCTTCCAGCTCGTTTAATGTTTTTGTATCACACTCGATGTTCATTAGCACGTAGTGTGCTTTGTGTAATTTTACGATTGGGTAAGCTAGTGGACGACGACCCCAGTCTTCAAGACGGTGGATTGATCCTTTGCTACCTTCAATCAATTTGCGGTAACGGTCTAGCATGTCAGGCAGTTGTTCACTTTGATCTGGGTGTACCAGAACGACAACTTCATAATGTCTCATAGTATCTCCTTATGGACAGGTTGGCTGTATTTATAATAACTTTTTGTGTTATCAAAATACAGCAAGGAGGAGCCAAGGGCTCACGAAGTCGCGCATTATCATAGAGGGTAGGGGAAAAGTCAAACACTATACAATATTGTTCCAGAAAAAAGTGGCTTTGTGTCCTACA
>CAYOHT010000132.1:0-5855 GCA_964403815.1 uncultured Cocleimonas sp. | reverse complement strand
TTGCAGGCTTTATGATTGCCGCTACTGTTGCGCGCCATGGCTTTAAGCTTGAAAGTAAATTCAAACAAAAGAAGCTTGCCAAAGTTCCGGGCACGCCGTTTAAATCGGTTGCCGCGATTATACTTTCTGTTACAACGGGCTTAACCGCTTTTTCACTTTCTGGTTATGGGTTGTTAAGTAGTATTTTATTGGGTGGCGTTACTATGCTTGGCTTCTACCTTGCCTATGGTTTTGACCCGCGCCGCGATAAAACGGGTAATATTTCACTGGGCGTTAGTGCAGATGAGGTTTTTGAAGCGCTAGAAGCAGCTGAAATAAAAATCGCCACCATTGAAACCGCTCGCAAAAGCATTAAAAATATCGAATTTGATAAACACCTTAAACGCATCATTTCAAAAGCGCGTGGTATTCTCACTCTAATCGAAGAGGACCCAAAAGACCTCACCCGAGCGCGTAAGTTTTTAAAGGTCTATTTGGATGGCACCGCACGCGTCACCGAAAGCTATGCTAAAACACATGGCAGAAATGCGACGACCGATGTGTTAAATAGCAACTTTCAAGAGGTGCTTGATTCTATCGAAACGACTTTTGATGAACAGCATAAAAAACTATTAGAAAATGATCAGTTCGACTTAGATGTAAAAATTGAAGTCTTAAAAACCCAATTAAAAAACATATAGGAAACCATTATGTCCGAAACTAAAACAGCTACTGTCGCCGATGTAGAAGCCATCCCTGGTACTGAATTGACTGAATACAAGACAATATCAAAAGAAATCATCGCGTATGAGAAAGCAGATAAAAGCGATAAACAAACCATTGAAGAGTTAATTGCACAAATCAATGTGGAAGATCGAAGCACCATTCTTTTCTTTGGCAGTAAAGCACAAGAAGAAATGAGCACCATCTCTGAGAGCATGCTTGAAGGTGTTCGTAATAAAGACCTTGGCGGAACAGGTGCTCCGCTAAATAATATGATTGCGGCAATACGTGGCTTTGATATTGATGAGCTAAACCCAAACAAAAAACTGGGCTTTTTTGCCAAGCTGTTTGGTCGTGCGAAACCTGTTTCTGTTTTTTTGAGTAAGTACGATGATGTTCGCAAGCAAATCAACAACATTACCGATAAGCTTGAAGAACAAAAAACTCAATTACTCACCGATATTATTTCACTGGATAAGCTTTACGATGCCAACCTAGATTACTTTCACAAGCTGGAGCTTTACATTGCAGCGGGCGATGAAAAACTACGCATGGTTGATAGTAACCAAATTCCTGAGCTTGAAAAAATAGCCAAAGAAGACACTAAAAACATGTTATCAGCACAGGCCGTGCGTGATATGCGAAGCGCACGCGATGATTTAGAACGCCGCTTGCATGATTTGCGTTTAACTCGCCAAGTTGCCATGCAAAGCTTGCCGAGTATTCGCTTAGTGCAAGAGAACGATAAGACATTAATCAACAAAGTAAACTCAACACTAATCAACACGGTGCCTTTGTGGAAAAACCAACTCGCACAAGCCGTAACCATCTACCGTATGAGCGACACTGCCAAAACGGTTAAAAAAGCAACGGATTTAACCAATGAACTATTAGAAGGCAATGCCGATAACTTACGCACCGCTAACGCCGAAGTTCGTACACAAATGGAACGCGGAATTTTTGATATTGACTCCGTACGCAAAGCCAATAATCAGTTAATCGAAACCATTAATGACAGTTTGAAAATTGCCGAAGAAGGCAAAGTAAAACGTGCAGAAGCGGCTAAAGAACTCGTACACATGGAAGGCGAATTACGCGAAGCGTTGGTGGCGGCAAAGTCACGCGCTGAAAATCCAGTGAATGCAATTGCTGAGGAAGCGACCAAAGCATTGAAGTAATTGATGTAATGTAAGATAAAAACAAAACGTAAAACATAACATAAAAGAAAAGGAGTAAACATTATGGGTCTTTGGGATAAATTATTTGGCGAGTTCATCGATATTATCGAGTGGACAGATTCAAGCGTCGACACCATGGTGTACCGTTTTCAACGCTACGGTAACGAGATTAAATTTGGTGCAAAATTGACGGTGCGTGAATCACAGGTTGCGGTATTTGTTAGCGAAGGTGAGATTGCCGATATTTTACCACCGGGTATGTACGAGCTAGAAACCAAAAACCTGCCGATATTATCTACTCTGCAACATTGGCATCACGGTTTTGAAAGTCCGTTTAAAGCTGAAGTTTACTTCTTCAATACACGCCAGTTTGTTGATCTTAAATGGGGAACGAAAAACCCTATCATGATGCGCGACAAAGAATTCAGCATGGTTCGCCTACGCACTTTTGGCACTTACAATATTCGCATTGATGATCCTGCAAAATTCATTCGTGAAATCGTCGGGACGGATGGACACTTTACCGTTGATGAAATAAGTAGTCAGCTTCGTAACCTTATTGTGACACGCTATACCGATATTCTTGGCAGTGCCGATATTCCCGTGCTTGACCTTGCGGGGAATCAGGCGCAATTAGGCGACCTTTTAACCCAACGCATCGCACCTGAGTTCCAAGATTATGGCTTAGAGCTCACCAAAATATTGGTAGAAAATATCTCTCTACCACCTGCGGTTGAAGAGGCGCTGGATAAACGCACCAGCATGGGCATGATCGGCGATTTAAATAAGTACATTCAGTTTGGCGCGGCAGAATCTATGCAAAATGGCACAGGTGGCGGCACCGGTAGTGCCATTGAAATGGGGCTGGGTTTTGCTATGGCTAACAAAATGGCTAACGATATGAATACACCTCAACTAACGCAACAAGCAAACACCCTACCCGCGCCACCACCTTTGCCTGATACGAATTGGCATGTGGCGATAGATCGTAAAACAATGGGGCCTTACGACCTTTCCCAATTACAACAAATGGCAAGTAATAGACAAATTAGCCCAGCCACATTAGCGTGGATTGATGGCATGAAAAGCTGGGAGTCGGTTGAGCGCATCGAAGCTTTAAACGGCCTGTTTGACGAGGATGATGCCGCCGGTACAACTCCGCCACCGTTACCTAAAAAATAAATTAGGCGCTTTATACAAAAATGCCTAGCCTGTTTGATAAAAACACGACATTCACGCCAATTCCTTTGGCAGATAAACGTGCGGTAAATGCACTTGAAGATGCCCATTTGATTACACAGGCGCACTTTAAGTGTAAAAATTGCGGCTCAGATTTAACTTATTCTCCTGAGTCGCAAGACCTGTTGTGCCGATCTTGTGGGCATCATTTTCCTGTTGCCACTTCTGAAGAACCGATTAAGGAGTATGATTTTAGACAGGCCGTTCAAGAGCTTTCTCGGTTACGTCATGCATCAGGAGAGTCACAACTCAATAATAAAAAAGTAACCAGCATTCAATGCCCATCTTGTGGTGCAGAGTTTAGTTTTAAAGAGAATGAACACGCTGGAAATTGCCTGTATTGCGAAACACCCATTATCGCGGGAACAACACACGCGCGCTTTATTGAACCACGCTCTCTACTGCCTTTTATAATCCAGAAAAAACAAGCCATTGAAATCTATAATAAATGGATTGGTACGCGCTGGTTTGCGCCTTCTGCATTAAAAGATCACAGTAAACGCAACGATAAGTTAATTGGCATTTTCCTGCCCTACTGGACTTACGACAGCCAAACTTATAATCAATACCGCGGACAACGCGGCATCACTTATTACGAGCGACAAGTGTATTCAACCGTCGTCAATGGGCGCAATGTGCAACGCACCAGAACCGTTGCCCGCATCCGTTGGACACCCGTGGCAGGGAATATTAATATGCATTTTGATGATGTATTAATTGGTGCTACCAAAACATTGCCACGAACCATAATTAATCACCTACAGCCGTGGGATTTAGACAACCTTGTCCCCTATTCAGAAGAATACATCAGCGGCTTTCGCAGTGAACTTTATCAAGTCACTGTCGACCAAGGATTTTTGCAAGCCGAGAATATTATGGAACGCAAAATCCGCCGTGGTATTCGTTATGATATTGGTGGTGACCACCAGCGAATTTCTGCCGTGAACACAGAGCACGATGACACTCGCTTTAAACATGTTTTACTACCGGTGTGGTCTGCCGCATTTAGGTACCATGGCAAAACATACCGTTATGTCATTAATGGGCGTAACGGCACGATTCAGGGTGAACGCCCTTACAGCTTTATAAAAATTGGTTTGGCTATCGCTGCTGTTATTGTTGTTGCATTAGCTGCCTTGTTTGTGATGGAATCACAAGGGGCTTTAAATAATCAAGGTAGTTCAACCGCACCTCATCAGCGCTTTGATAGAAGTTCTAATCAAGATTTCAACGCTGACTTTCAATTTGAGGTACGTTAGTTATAACTGACAAAGCACACCCCCCCACTTTTGAATGAGAGTATTGCTTTCTTTATCGCATGCTCTTTTTCATAAAGACAAGCTTCGTAGCACCATTAAGTACTAAGCGATGATCGTCCTTTTGATAATGTGTTACGTTACGCAATGCACTTAGAAAAGTACGCTCTAACTGATTACTGTTACGATCTGTGCAAAGCATTTTTGTTGAACCTACAGAGCCAAATCGTATACGTGTCATATCCAATTCAGAAACGGATGCAAAGAAACGGTTACAACCAGAAAACCCATTGACACGTTGCTGACTAGATAAACTCATATTGATACGCGGCCCACGATAAGGCGCATTATTAATACTGGTTAAATACCATTTTTCTGTGGCAACTGTATCCTTTGAAACAGGTTTGTAAGTCCCTTGGTTAGTAGTAGTATTATTAGTACCTACAGTCGTTGCTGCACAAGCCGTTAAGCCTAACAATGAAACAAATAAAATTAAAATATTTTTCATTAAACTGCCCCTTTTACTTTACGACGTAATAGTAGCAATGATAATGGAAACAATAAGAAGAATAAACTTCCTCCACCGCTGTCGTTGCTTTCTGTATCTTTATAACTATCAACCCAGTTTTTAAATCTACTCAAACGCGTATATACGCCATACAATCTAGGTTTTGCACACCCAACACCCCAGCTTGTTATACCTATTTGTACATATTCTCCATTTTGAATAGCCATTAATGGCCCGCCACTGTCTGACTTACAAGTATCTTTTCCACCTTGGCTATACCCTGCACAAATCATATTTTGGGTAAATTCTGTTGTTCCATAAATATCTTCACATATTGATCGACTAACAATGGGTAGCTCTACTTCATAAAGCTCTTCAGGAAAATTAGTTCCATTTTGGCTTTTTGCTCCCCAACCAACAACGGTTGCTAGTAATCCAACAGGTGCATCATCTGCAGAAACAGGTAGCGTGCGAACACCCGAATGATATTCAAGCTCCAATAAGGCAATATCAGCATCGCCAGTTTTATAGTCATAAGAAGGATGAACAACAATACGTCTTATGTTATTTCTTATACCACCATCCAATAAATCAGATGTTCCAAGCAGTGCTTTAATTGAAGAAGGGGTAGATTGTCGTCCTGTACTACCATCAACCACACAATGTGCCGCCGTTAAAACCCATCTTGAAGAAATCAATGTTGCGCCACAAAACTGTGCTTGATAGTTCGCTTCATCAAAGGGAGTATTTGTCGACCCTGATTCTATTTTTTGGATCTTTTCAGCGTTAAGTAATGCAACGGTAGAAGGCCATGCACCATAAGGTGCTTTTGTTCCACCAATGATTTTGCTTTCTTTTTTTATCTCAAGCCCATCCGCTAAAGGCTCTGCAGAAAGAAAAGATGAAGTGGCCGCAATCAAGGCAAAAGCCCATAATAATTTTTTCTTAAACAAAATAGTATCTCCTGTAGTT
>CAYOHT010000131.1:0-5877 GCA_964403815.1 uncultured Cocleimonas sp. | reverse complement strand
AATATTATCTGAATCATCATGTAGCTCTGCATAAATTCTAGCAGTCGTTAAAAAAGCTAACGAGCTATCATTCAAAAGTGGGGGGGTGTGCTTTCACTCCTTATGGAAAGACCGATTACTCTTAATAAAAAATTTTGTTTAATATATAAGTCCAATTCCTACTTATGGTCTAAGCTTATACATATAAAGGACTAATACTGATTCACTCTTATTAAACGAGCAAGGTTTATTATGCCAACTTATGTGCAATCCCATGTGACAAAAACGTATCAATCTTCTGCCAATCCTCCTGTGCTTGATAAGGTTGTTTTTACCATTGATCATGTCCACCACGGTGGCCCAGGGCTTTATAGCACTTTGGATGTGGTGAGGTTTCTTGTCGGCAAACGAATTCCAGTGACAGTTTTTATTCAATGCACGGATCCGCTCAACCTTTGCCCTGTAGAACGCGCAAGCGCAGCACAACTATTTGGACTCGCGCCGCATTTAGTCAGCTTAGCGCCACACTCGTTATCACCAAGAAGCAGCCAATTAGCCCAGCGCAATAATTTGAATTTAATACAAGATGTCATCGCTGATACAACAGGTGCGCACTCCCGTGTTATGTCGTATCACGGCAGCGGTGCTGGCCCTGAAAATGGCATAAGTTATGCAGGCATTGATTATGCCAGAGGCATTAAAACCTCGTTAATGACGCAGAGTAACAACCCTTTAGATACGCCAGTCATGGGCTTAAACTCAGTAGACTCTGCCTTCAATTACACCAGCTCAAGGAATGCCGCGGGATTATCAGCCACGCTGTTTGTGCATTCAGCAGAGTTAAGAAATGGTACATCAAGGAAAAGAGTATTTGATACTTTTGTGAAAGAAGTGGGCGCTCGACGCTTGCAAGCGGTGGATTATCATTCCGCTATGCGTGCTGATTATTCCTCCACTCCAACCATTCCTACTACGCCAACAACTCCTACCACCCCCACTACGCCTAGCTCACCTTGCCCACCATTGGCTCACCTTTCTAGCAACCAACTCTCGCAAACCTTACGAAAGAATGATCGCGATGGAAGAAACGGTATTGCTCAAGTCGCCGAGTTTCAACGCTTTTTAAATGAGCTTGGTTTAAATGCAGGTATTGCCGATGGGATTTTTGGCAATAATACAAAGCTTGCCGTGATTGGTTATCAAATTCTTATGGGCTTAGTGCCTGATGGTATTGCTGGCCCTAATACTCGCGCTTCTGTTAATGCTTTTTGTGGTTAGAGAGTGACTCACCGACCTCTGCTCCCTCTCCTTGGGGAGAAGGGACTATAACAAGCACACCCCCCCACTTTTGAATGATAGCTCGTTAGCTTTTTTAACAACTGCTAGAATTTATGCAAGGCTCCAGCATGATTCTATTTAAAAAGCAGTTATACTAACTCGCTCTAAAATATCACCCAGCACACTATGACCTTTTCAAAGTTTGGTAATAAGTTTACACGCCCGAACGGCATCACCCAATTAATGGATGATTTGGGCAAAGCCAACAGCAGTAACAATCCTGACCTTGTGATGCTTGGCGGCGGTAACCCTGCCATTATTCCTGAATCTAATGCGGTGTTTGTCAAAGAATTACAGCAGATTATTGCTAGTTCACAAGTCGATCAAATGATTGGATTGTATGATGGTCCACAGGGGCATGATGATTTTCGCAGTGCTTTGGCGAGCATGTTAAACGAGCATTATGGTTGGGCAGTTGATGCAGGCAACATCTCACTGAGCAACGGCAGCCAAAGCAATTTTTTTGGGTTATTTAATCTACTAGCGGGCGAAATGGATGATGGTAGCCAGAAGAAAATCCTCTTTCCACTGGCTCCAGAATATGTCGGTTATGCTGATCAGGGCTTATCAGAAGATATGTTTGTTTCGATAAAGCCCAGCATTCACGAACTAGGCAATAAACAATTTAAGTATGAGATTGATTTTGAGGCTTTAAAAGCTGCGTTGAAACCTAACTCAAACCCTAATCAAAGCTTTGGTGCTATTTGTGTTTCACGCCCAACCAACCCAACGGGCAACGTCATTACCGATGCTGAACTAAACAAGCTTGACTCACTGGCACAGCAATACAATATCCCCCTCATTATTGATAACGCCTATGGTCATCCATTCCCAAGCGCAATTTACACCGACGCAACACTAACATGGAATGAAAATACCATTCTTTGTATGTCGCTTTCAAAACTTGGTTTACCGGGTTTACGCACAGGCATTGTCATTGCGAATAAAGATATTATCAGCGCCATGAGTCGCATCAACGGCATTATGATTTTGGCTCCAAACAGTGTTGGCCCTGTACTGATGACACGATTGATTAAGGATAAAGAACTATTACCGCTCTGCAAAAATATCATCAAACCTTATTACAAGGCTAAATCTGAAACTGCTGTGGCACTTTTTAATGAAATTTTCGCCGACATGCCTGTGTATTTACACAAGCTTGAAGGCGCATTTTTTATGTGGCTTTGGTTTAAAGATATGGGTATCACCAGTGAAGCGCTTTATGAAAAACTGAAAGCAGAGAATGTTTACATCATTCCAGGGCATAATTTTTTCATTGGGATAGACGATGATTGGGCGCATAAGCATCAATGTATTCGTATTAATTATGCGAAAGATAAAGCGGTACTGCGAAAAGGGTTAGAGACTATTAAACAAGTAATTAGCTACTAATAATCATAGTCATAAGCCATGATTATGCTACTATCTGAAAACAATGAAATAATGAATATAGCGCTGAGGAGTTAAGTAAATGAGTTTAATGAAAACATTAGGTAAAGTCGCCATGGGCATTGTTGTCGCCAAAGGCATTGGTAAAATGATGGGTGGCGGCGGCCGTAGTGGTAGCAGTGGCGGCGGATTAGGCGATATGCTTGGCGGACTACTTGGTGGCGGTGCCAGCAAAGGTGGCGCAGGTGGCTTGGGCGGTATTTTAGATTCACTCGGCGGCGGCTCTAAAATCAGCAATAGTTCTGGTCAAGGTGGCGGGTTAGGCAATTTATTAAATAGTGCACTTAATGATGAGGCGGCTACAGATACAACCGCAGAACAAGAGTCAGAAGCCGAAGTATTATTAAGAGCGATGATTTATGCGGCAAAAGCCGACGGTCACTTAGATGATGCAGAAAAAAGTAAAATACTCGAAAACTTAGGTGACGAAAGAAGCTTTGTTGAAAATGAACTCATGACTCCTCTTGATGTTGATGGCTTTATTAAAAGCGTACCCAGAGGCATGGAGCAACAGGTTTATATGATGTCTTTATTTGCGATTGATTTGGACTCTAACGAAGAAGCACATTATTTAGACGAGCTAGCAAAAGGCTTGAATATATCGCATCAAGATTGCAATGCGATACATGAGAAACTAGGTGCTCCCGCACTTTACTCTTAAAGCACAAGTATTTTCAAAACAAAAAAGCCGAGCTATAAGCTCGGCTTTTTTGTATCTTTTTAATGATAAAAGATACAAATGGTTACTCCTCACTTTTTAATCGATCATTCATTATGAAACGTCAGCACCAATACATCACGATATGCTGGCTTGCTTTCATTCATCGGATAAACTTCACTCACACCATGCCACACAGCGCTATCATCAATTAATACCGCATCACCTGCATTTTCAAGAATACCACCAAAAACTAAGCGCTTGGCATCATCATAAATGTGATTCACACCGCCTCGGATATTTTGGCGATCCAACACCATTATTAAAATAAAATCTGCGCCATCACGATGGATTCCTTCGGGCGTGGGTTGCCCTGCTTCGCCTGTATTGGCTTGTATACGAAATTGATGCGCCTGTATGCGCCATTGTTTTTCTGCTTTAAGCGATATTCTTGGGGCGATATAACTAACTAAACTTTTTAACAAAGGATTCATTATCGTCGCTTTTTTAAAAGCATCGAATTCGCGGTTAATTCCTCCGTTCATATTATTACGATAAGTGCTTTGGAAATGTGGCTCGTGTGGGAGTAATTGTAATTCGCTTTTTATCATTGACCAATTAAAAACCGAATAACGCCGATAACGGTAATGCCCGCCATCACTCAAAAAATTATCGGCTGATAAATCATTCCAGCTTTGGCTGAACGCGTCCCATGCTTCTTTATGCTGATCTAATAGTTCGCCCCACGACGCACTAGCGGTGTTTGGACCTTGCAAGACTGAATAGCCTTGTGAGTTTAGCTCTTTAGAAACTTTTGTATTATTACCCATAATAATACACTTGTTAAAAAGCACACCCCCCCACTTTTACATGATGCTTTGTAAATATAAATACATCATGTAAAAGTGGGGGGGTGTGCTTTTTATTCTTTGTAACAGCGTTTAAAACAATCATGAAAACATTACCAAACGATAAGCAATCCATAGCATAACAAATCCAATCACTACATTAAGAATTTTCCACGCTATCGGCTTTGCAAATAAAGGCGACAAAAATCGTGCGCCATAGCCTAATCCAAAAAACCAAAGAAAGGAGGCACTAACTGCTCCAAGGGTAAAGTGCAATCTATCATCGGCGCTATAGGGCGATGCAATGCTGCCAATGAGCAATACCGTATCAAGATAAACATGTGGGTTTAAAAACGTCAACGCCAATACGGTTGTGATAACCGCTTTCGTCTCTTGACTAGAATTTTTTGATGCTGCCTCTAAGGTTTCTCCGCTAAAGGCTGCACGAAAACTCATCAGGCTAAAAATCGTTAAATATGCCGCACCAAACCATGTGGTCCATTTTAACCACTGGGGATATTGTTCTATGATTGCACCTACCCCGCTTGTACCCAATGCAATCAATAAAGCATCGGAAACCGCACAGATCAAACAAATTAGAAACACATGACTTTTGAGTAAGCCTTGTTTGAGTACATAAGCATTTTGTGAGCCAATCGCAATAATGAGACTGCCACCCAATACTAAGCCTGTTAGAAACACATTCATTGATATATTTTAATCTAGCGAGCACAAAAAAGCCCGATTACATTTCTGTCAATCGGGCTTTTTAAGCTTATGTCTTTTTTTATACATGCAACATATTGCTCACAACCGCCACAAATACAACAAACATTGCGCTAGTCACGAGTGATCTAACGATTGGATTCACGACTGTACATACTTCTTTATCGCCTCTATTGCTGTTTTCTTTTAGCCCAAGTTTTGGCTCAAGCCCAAGAATATAGCCTTAATAAAACATCTCATAGGATGCCCCCTTTATTATATTATTTATAAGTTACTACTTTGTGTTTCTGTAAAAACAAAAGTTCAAAGAATAATCATTATTTATACGAGGGTAGCCCAAGACCGCTAGATTCAAAAAACACGCTACCCCCAAGTATTAATAAAATTTTAACGTGCTATTTCGATCAAACCATTGATGTTTATCAAAACTGTTGTTTTTTAAGGCTATTTATCTTTTTTATTATCGCTTTTTTTCTTTTTAGGTTTTGGTTTTGGCTGTTTCTTCTTAGCGCGTTTTTTCGCTTTTTTCTTTACGCTTTTTTCTGCTTCTTCTTGAGCCTCGATGCGATCAAGCTCTGCTTCCATCTCTTCATCAGAAAGCTCATCGAAGTCATCATTGTCGCCGTCGAAGAATTTCTCTTGTGAATCAACGCCATCATCTTCTATAGAATCATCACCCAAAATACTTCTTTCTTTATCGCTTAGGTCTGCATCGTCCTCTAATGAATCACTATCATCTTCGTAGGTATAAAGATCATCTTCAGCCCAAAGGTCATCCGCCTCTATATATGCTGCACTACTGGCCGCGGCTGCTTTTGCATCCTGAGCATCATTATCTGCTTTATCGCGAGCATCCTTTGCCTCACCAGCCTCCTTAAC
>CAYOHT010000130.1:2158-5926 GCA_964403815.1 uncultured Cocleimonas sp. | reverse complement strand
GGTTATATCACCGAAGGCATGGAAGAAATTACCGCGTTATTGTTAGAAGATAATATTATCGGCGTTGAATTGCCCTCGACCGTTTCGTTAGAAGTGATGGAAACCGCGCCGCGTTTGAAAGGTGCGAGTGCGACAAACCGTGATAAGCCCGCTGTTTTATCAACAGGGATTACGGTGCAAGTGCCAGAATATTTGGAAACTGGTGAGATTATCAAGGTGCATACAGGCACAGGTAAGTTTATTTCTCGCGATACAGATTGAGGATTGCCTTCATTCACGGTTGCAGCGATAAATCCACTGAAGCAGACTTAAAAGCACACCCCCCTAGTTTTACATGATGTTTTTCTGCGTATAAAACATCATGTAAAACTAGGGGGGTGTGCATCGGCTCTACTTAGAGCTTAAACAATTCCTATTTGATTGTGTGTTTCAATGTAAACAAATGACTCTTATTATTTGTATCTGTAAAATCAAAGTCAACTTGAAGGCTTCCTGAACAAGACTTGATCATGTCTTCTGAGATGTCAGCAGCAGATACGGTTTCATCTAGTATTTCTTCTGGACAGTCAGAGCTTGTAAAGTTTGGATCTTGAGGGTCATCACCCCATTCTAATAATTCATCAATGTGCTGTTGTGTGGTAATTGTTTTGACAAGGGGAGATTTAAAGTACATCTTGCATGAAACAGTTCCGTTAGTGCCTGATACATTAAAGCTGGCTTCTCCAGTATTGTAATCAGCAATAGAAGTTCCTGCTATAGAACCGTCAGTGCAATTAAGGTCTACGGTTTCGGTGCGTTTACCTTTAACAATATCTAAGCTTTCGATACCACTTTTTAGTTTAGCGCTTTCATTATCACAATCAGGGATTAGGCTCCCAGAGTGAGTTGAGCTACACGATAGTTTTTTTGCAGCAGCAAGGCTACTACCACCACCGCCACAAGCCGTTAAAAATAGACTGGCGACAACTAAGCTAAATAATGTTTTGAAATGCATATTAAATACCTGTTTTCTTTATAAATAGAAAGAAGGCTTAATATAAATGATTAAGACCATCATGTAAAACTAGGGGGGTGTGCTTCTATAATTGTTATGAAGCTTTATATGTCTCTTTCAGCACAGTCGTTTTAATCTCCACACAATCTTTAATCGTATTTGAAATTGCACATTTATGCGAAGCGCGTTCAACCGAAGCAAGGCGTTTCTCAGGGACTTCGGGCCAGTAGATTTTCATGGTGATGGTTTTAAAGCGGGTAGGGTCTTCTAGAAAATTCCACTCTAAATGCGTGACGATATTTTCAATAGGTACGTCCATGCGTAAAGCATAATGATCAATCACCGCAAAGGTGCAACGCCCCAGCGATGCTACAAACATCGCCAGTGCGCTAAAGCGGGGTAGCTTGCCCAAAATAATATCAATGCCATCTTCTTCCCAATCAGAAAGGCGTAATTCGGTTTGACCTAAAACTTCTATTTTCATTGCTCTATCCTGCCCTGTTTAAAGTGCTTTGACCGCAGCAAGAACATCGTCGACATGACCCTTTACGCGAACCTTGTCCCACATTTGGCGCAACACGCCTTCTTTATCAATTAAAAAAGTAGAACGTACAATGCCCATGTATTCTTTGCCGTAGTTTTTCTTTAACTGCCATACGCCAAATAACTCACACATTTCGCCGCTCTCATCCGCGATCAACTCAAATGGGAAGTCTTGCTTGGCTCTAAAGCCTTCGTGACTTTTTATACTGTCTTTAGAAACGCCAAAAATCTCTGTATCGTTGTTTTTGAATTCTTCAATTAACTCACGAAAATCTAAACCCTCGGTGGTACAACCTGATGTGTTATCTTTGGGGTAGAAATAAATGACCAGATTGGACTTTCCTTTATAGTCTGATAATTTAAAGTTTAAGTCGGATGTTGCAGGGGCTTCAAAGTCTGTAACGGCTTCGCCAATTTCTAATTTACTCATTTTTAATCTCTCATTGATAATTGATGAGCTTACTATAGTTGAGGTTATAAAAAATGCATAATTCCCTTATCCCAAATTTAATGGTCAATAATGTCTGCGACACGGCACTTTTTTATCAAAATATATTGGGTTTTAAGTTGATCGTGGCAGTGGCAGACTTTGAAGCGGAAGCGGAAGAAGGCAATATCATTATGTCGCTAGGGCAAGGTCAAAACCTAGATTGGGCAAATCTAAAGCTGGACCCTGAAGACCCAGCCAGCGCAGAGTTTATGTTTCAATCACGCAAAAGTTTAGAAGCTGATTTATCTGTATTAAAAGGTGCAGAAATCAGCGCTAGCCAAACGCTATACTTGCGAACGGATGATGCCGATGCTCAATACAATCGCCTTAAAGATAAAGTCGAAGTTGTTCAAAAGCCAGTCACAAGATTCTACGGAATGAGAGAGTGGTATATGAAAGATCCCGACGGTTATATTTTATGTTTTGGGCAAGAGCTTGGGAAAGGATAGACGAGATATGCTGTTTAAGTCACCAAGTACACCCCCCTAGTTTTACATGATCATGTAAAACTAGGGGGGTGTACTTGGTGTTAGATAGTCTGATCTCTAAATATCAGTTTTTTATAAATCTCCTACACTTTCAGGTGAGTTCCTTTTAAAATAGAAGAAATTATTGTCAGTACTATTATAAGAGACCTTTACACGAGAGATATGACAAATGAAAATAGCTTGAATTCCCCCTGTTTTTCCTAAAAATTAGCTCAATAGCCCGACTATTAACCTCATTTTTATAAAAACAGGAGAAATCACACTAGTTTTCATTCACCATATCTCCCATGCAAAGACCTCTAATTAGAGATTTTTCCTTTTGATTGAAATACCACATTATAAAATTGATAAGGAACTTGGGGCAGGTGGGATGTCCACAGTCTATCTTGCTACGCATGAAATTCTTGATCGGCAAGTTGCTCTCAAGATTATGTCGCCTTCCTTTTTACAAGATGGAACATTCAAAGAATGTTTTATTAACGAAGGGAGGATTATTTCTAAACTCAATCATCCTCATATCGTTCATATCTATGATATTGGTATTAGTCATGATGCTTGCTATATGGCAATCGAGCTTTTGGAAGTAGGCACGTTACGACAAAAAATTGATGATGAAGCCTTATCTATTCAAGACAAGCAGCGCGTTATTGCACAAATAGCCAGTGCCTTAAATGCTGCGCACTCACAAAACTTTATCCATAGAGATATTAAGCCTGGAAATATTCTGTTTCGAAAAAATGGCGATGCCGTCTTAACTGATTTTGGTATTTCTAAGGTGCAAGACACCGAAGGGGAATACACAACACTGGGTTTTGCTGCAGGCACTCCATCTTATATGCCACCTGAATTTTCAATGGGAGAGGAGCTTGATCATCGAGCGGATATTTATAGTCTCGGTGTGGTTTTCTATGAAATGCTAACGGGAGAAAAACCCTATAAAGCCAAAACAGCAGCAGCGATTAGCTATGCGCATGTTAATGCACCCATTCCACAGCTTAAGCCTAGTTTATCTCATTACCAAAAGATAATTGATCGTGCGCTTGCGAAAAAGCCACAGGATCGATTTGATTCAGCAATCGAATTTTCTAAGGCCATAGAAGCGTCTGACATTTCAATGGCTCCTACCGTTATTGCCAAGCGTGCGGATGTTTTTACCCAAGCGATTCAAAAGCCGCAAATTGTTCAAGAACCAGAAGTTGTTCAAGAGCCTGAAACGGTTCAAGAGCAAACTGAAATTAATGATGAGTTAAGCA
>CAYOHT010000130.1:0-2058 GCA_964403815.1 uncultured Cocleimonas sp. | reverse complement strand
CATAACGAAACCTAAACCAGAGGTTTTGACAAAAGAACAAGTTATGATTGTTAATGGTTTATTGGATAATTGTCTCGTTAGGGCTTCAACGACAATTAAGGAACACATTCGCATTACAAAAAATGAAAGTATTATTGAAGAAATAAAAGGCCTTAAAATAAATTCTGGTCGAACAAGATTTATCACCGATACTCAGCGACAAATACAAACATCCCAACAAAGAATTGATGATAATATTGCCATATATTATAAGAATATGACTAAGCTTAAGGCTTACAAAGTAAAGCTTGTTCGTGAGCAACTTACATTCATTGAAAAAGAACAATCAATGAAACAAGTAAGCCAAGGTGTTGTTGAGATACTATTGGAGCATCTCAATAAACTATCAAAAGACTCACTGACGTTAAAAATGTGCAAAGAAGATTTAGGTGATTATGCCAAAAACATTGCAAGTACGTTTTAACTCTTTTTAGAACCACAATTTAAAGGTTTTTTATATGTTTAATCGGATTATATTTATAGCAGCTTTGATCAGCTTATCTGCTTGTAGCGCCCCCAATGTGAAACCTGAAGATGCTAACTTGCTAGAAGCCGCAGTTAATATCTCATCGGGTGAATTTGATAATCAACTATCGCGTGAACAGTTTAAGTTAAAAAACTCACAAGATGCGCTTAATGCTGAAGCGGATAAAAACCAGAACCTTAATGCGCAACTCCAATCTCTTACTGTTCAGAAAAAAGCATTTGATAGGCAGCTTGATGTTTTACAAGCTGAAAATAGAAGTTTGACTCAGCAAGCTAACCAAACTAAGGCTTTAAACAGTCTTCAAAAGGCTGAGCGTAAGCAGCAAGTTAATAAAATAAAGAGGATGAATTCTTCAATATCAAAAATCAAGAGAAAGAGGGCTTCCGCAGGGGGAAATAAAGAATACAAGACAAAAATCACAGCCTTGCAACAAGAAATAAATGTATTACGTAAAATGATTAGCAATCAATGATATGAAGCGCCTCAAAAATATTGACACTTTTTGTACCTCGTCCATCCCGAGCGTAGTTATCGGGAATCTTGTTGGAAAGGTGTCTGTATTATGAGATTTCCGCTTAAAGCATGCGGGAATGACGGAACTATTAATATGCCGTTGATATTTTGGGTGTTGGTATCTTGAGGATTAATGTGCGATTGTTTCTGCTCCTAAGTACTTTCTTTTTGACAGCTAGTCTGATTGCTAAAGAGTACGAGACTAAGGTTTCTTTTTCAAAAAAAGAGAAACAACGTATTGGTATCATTATTTCTAGTAATCATTTTAAAAAGCCAAGAGTCGATCAAAGTTCTCTGAAAAATACCGCAACGCTTAATCACTATTTAAACCAACTTGATCCTTATTCAAAACATTTTAGTGCGAAAGAAGTGGCTTTTAAACAAAAACGTGGAAAAGCTAAACGTTTGGGTATTGGTCTTGATTTATTGATTGATGGTGATTTAATTCTGGGCGTTCCGATTAAAGAGGGCCCTGCATACCAAGCAGGTATAACAACCCCCGTGTATATTTGTTCAATTAATCAGAAAAAAATCAAATCATCAGAGTTTGAAAGCTATCAGTTTCTTGCAGAATTTTCACAAGGCCAAATGGTAGAAATACAAACAATGTCGAAGACAGCAAAGAAGCTTGGCAAGTATCAAGTTAAAGTGCAGTTATTTCCTCAAAAATATGTGGATTTAAAGCCAGCAGGAAAAGTTAACGTATTGAGTATTAGGCAGTTTTCAAATGACTCCACACTAAAAATAAAAAGATCCTTAACGACCCTCGCTGATAACAAAGCACTGATTATTGATCTTCGTTTTAACCCTGGTGGCGATCTCTATGCAACCATCGATACGTTGTCATTTTTTATCAAACAAAACGTAGCAGTAGCATATTTAAAAGAAACAAATATTAAAAATGCTATTCCTTTAAAAACAGTTTCAGGAAGGTCTATTTCAAATAAAAAAGTTTACCTATTATTAAGCCAGTTTACCGCAAGTTCGGCAGAAATTTTTGCTCAAGCAATTAAGCATTA
>CAYOHT010000129.1:0-5927 GCA_964403815.1 uncultured Cocleimonas sp. | reverse complement strand
CCGCCCAAATCGATGCGATAAAAATAGCGATGGCGATAGCTTCTTCTTTAATTTTGTGCACATATTTCTTCATCAATTTAAGCCCTCACTTGACTATTAATCTCTCATCGGGATTTAATTACATAAAAGCACACCCCCCCACTTTTACATGATCCTTTTACACGGCATAATACCCAACATTAATCTAATGAACATCATCTAAACGGACAATAACATGAAAACAAAAGCACTCATTTCAATTTTATTTTTAGGCGCGACACTTACAGCTTGCACAGATAATGCTGATATTAAAAAAGTAACAGTACCACCTGTTGAACCAGCTTCTACCTCTATCACTACATTAGTTAAGGATGATGTGAAAGTAGGCACTGGTGCAGAAGCAAAATCTGGGCAAACCGTTTCCGTTCATTACACAGGCTGGTTGTATGACCCAAGCGCCGCAGACAAGCATGGCAAACAGTTTGATAGCTCACGTACACGTGGCACGCCATTTCAATTTCCTCTCGGCGCAGGGCGCGTTATTAAAGGTTGGGATCAAGGTGTCGCTGGGATGAAAGTGGGCGGTCAACGCACATTAACGATTCCAGCAGAAATGGGCTACGGGGCACGTGGCGCTGGCGGATCTATTCCACCAAATGCGACTTTGATTTTTGATGTTGAGTTGATTGGTGTTGAGTAGTTAATGTCATTCCTGCAGTTTCTTAGCAGGAGTCTTCTAATACCAAAGAGAAAGCTTACAAGTCCCCGCTAAAACATGCGGGGATGACGGTGTTATGTTTCCCTAAGAGTTTCTAATCTTTACCTAAAACGACCTCTTCTTAGAATGATAAACCTTCATAAACCAAGTATAAAGCGGCCAAACTGCCATGCTGGTAAGAACGGTTATCCAATACCCCCAGCCTTCTGGGGAGTTGCCTGTAACGCCCAATATCCATAGGTTTACTAACAGGTAAGTACCCAAAACTAAAAACAAAACGAACATTTGATGAAAATAGCTTTCTACCAAAATTCTTGGGCGAATTCTTAATGTCATTAACATAACTATAATAAAGCCAAAAGCGTGTTGCCCCATGATAGATCCGTGAATGGCATCGACTAATAAACCTGCAACCCAAGCCAATAATAAACTGGCCTTTTTGGGTAAAAATAAGCCCCAATGAACCAAGGTTAGCGCAACCCACTCAGGTCGCCACAATAACCATTCTTCACGTAATGGAAGAAGGCTTAAAGCAAAGGCTACGACGAATGATAAAATGATCGCACCTGTAAAACGAAGAGAAATACTTTCCATTATTATCTATTGCCTCCCGTTTTTTGTTTGCTGCTTTTTTTACTCTTTTGATTATTTTTTTGAGGCTTAATAGCGAAGCCATTACCTTCTTCTGTCTTTATTTCTTTTTCTGCCTTTTCTTCTTCCTCTTTCGCTTTTTTCTTTGCCGCTATCTCTGCAACAGCTTCTTCGGTTGTTTTAACCGAATAGTCTGCGCGCCAAATCATAAGTATTTCGCGCGTTTTGGTAAAATCAGCGAGTGAGCGAGCCTTCACCCTCATAAAGGAATCACCAGGATTATAGGCAACGCTATTCACCTTAGCGACAGGGAAATCAGGTGGGAAAAGTTGCCCAAGCCCTGAACTTACAAACACATCCCCTGTTTGAATATCCATACTTGCTTCGACGTGTTTTAGCTCAAGCTGGTTAAATTTTCCTGTACCTGATGCCAATGCACCTAAGCCTGTGCGCGTATTTCGCACATGAATATCGTGCCTTAAATCGGTAAGCTGAATGATCATTGCCGAACCAGGTGTAACGCTTTCAACCTGTCCGTAAATATTATTATCTGATAGTGCAATTTGCCCGACAAAAATACCTTCGTTGGTTCCTTTGTTGATTACCACGGTTCGGCTAAAAGGATTTGCAGATACCGATAAGATTTCTGCCAAAGTGAATTTTTCGCGAACGGCTGGCGTTGCACCTAACTGTCTTCTGAGGCGTTGATTTTCACGCGCGATGGAATGGTATTTTTGATCTCTTGCGGCATATACGCCCACCAACGTGCGTAACTCACGGTTATCGCTAGAAAGCGTTTGATGCTGGGTGAAAAATTCTTTGGTGGAATTTGTAATGCGATAGGGTAAATCAACCACGTACTCAAGCGGGTAAACGAAAAGCTTTAGGACTGTTCGTAATGGATCAATGCGCGCGCCACGATAGTCAGCCACCATCAACGCACCAGAAAACAGGGCTAAAACGATAAACTTAATCAGATAAGATTGTTGTTTACTATCGTCTCGATCAAGATTGTAAATAACCGACTCCTAGGGGGTTTGTTTTATCCGAAAATCCGATAGAAAATACATTATCCCTTGCTTCAACCACTACTACATAATATTGCTTCGCAATACTCTGCATACTTTTTTGGCTCTTGGTGAGCCTTAAAAAGCAACACCCCCCCACTTTTACATGATGAAATAGACTCTTCACTAACGCAATCTATTCAGATGCCCAAAAACCAAAGCCATCATCATCCAGCATTTCTAATATGCGTCCACCACCTCGTGCTACACAGGTGAGAGGATCGTCCGCAACTACAACAGGAATTCCTGTTTCTTCCATCAATAGACGATCAAGGTCACGCAATAACGCGCCACCACCTGTCAATACGATACCTCTATCCGCAACATCCGCGCCTAACTCTGGCGGTGTTTGCTCTAGCGCTGTTTTCACCGCACTGACAATACCGAAAAGTGGCTCTTGCAAAGCTTCTAAAATTTCATTACTGGTAAGTGTAAAGCTACGTGGCACGCCTTCTGCCAAGTTGCGCCCTTTTACTTCCATTTCTTGTAATTCTTTACCAGGGTATGCAGAGCCGATCGTGCATTTGATGTTTTCAGCGGTAGCCTCACCAATCAACATGCCGTAGTTACGGCGCACATAACTGATAATCGCATCGTCCAAACGATCACCACCGATACGTACTGAAGCCGAATATACGATGCCACGTAGTGACATGATAGCCACTTCTGATGTGCCACCACCTATATCTAATACCATTGAGCCCACTGCTTCCTCGATAGGAATACCAGCGCCAATTGCCGCTGCCATTGGTTCTTCGACCAAATAAACTTTTCGTGCGCCTGCACCCATCGCTGAGTCTTTAATCGCACGGCGTTCAACTTGTGTTGCGCCACATGGCACACAAATCACTACTCTTGGCCCACCAAAAATACGTTTTGCTGACACTTTATTAATAAAGTGTTGCAACATCACTTCGGTATAAGTGAAATCGGCTATTACGCCATCCTTCATCGGGCGAATAGCGGTAATGTTTTCAGGTGTACGCCCCAACATTTTCTTCGCTTCAATACCGACCGCTTCAATCTTTTTTGGCCCACCTGGACCACGATCTTGACGAATAGCGACAACCGAAGGTTCGTCCAAAACGATGCCTTTGCCGCGCATGTAAATTAAGGTGTTCGCTGTTCCCAAGTCGATAGAAATATCGCTTGAAAATAGACTAAAAAATGATTTAAACATAGAAATAAATTTCCAATTTTTTTAATGTCATTATTTGCGCCACATGTTGTGTCACTCATAATGCAAAAAAGATACGCCAGACACTATTTTTAATACTCTGGACTTGCCCCTGAATTCTTATAATACTTTGTTGACTATTAATGGAATATTAACAAGTGCCTAAGGTGCAAAAAACACCAAATAAACAACGAGTTAAAGCCCTTAAAATCAATACGACTAATATCATCATTAGTATAATCAGCGTAATGTACCAACCATAGACGTTTAGAGCAAGTTTAACGCCTATTAATTTGCGTTAAACCTACTGCCTGTTTAGAATACGTTCCCTGTCTCATCACTTTTGGATCTATATTTTAACCATGAAAGTTCTCATCGTCTTTACCCATCCAAACCCGAATAGTTTTAGTCACTCTTTGCTAGAAAATATTACTGCAGGTTTAAAGGAATCTGGAAACGAGGTAAGAATCAAAGATCTTTACCAAGAGAACTTTAATCCAATCCTCTCTGCGGATGATTTAACCGTCTTGCATACAGGTGAAATTCCAGAAAATATTGCCAAAGAGCAAGAACAACTTTTATGGGCTGATGGACTGGTCTTTATTTATCCGCTTTGGTGGTTTGATCGCCCTGCCATGCTCAAAGGCTGGTTTGATATTGTATTAACCAACGGACTGGCTTTTGAATATTCAAGTGAAGGCGTAAAAGGCTTGCTCAAGCACAAAAAAGCACTGGTGATTATTACCGCAGGTGGCTCAGAAGATTACTTTAAAGATAATGATGCACTGCAACTGATTCATCGCCCTGTTACAGATGGCACTCTTTCTTTTTGTGGTATTAAGGATGTATCTCATCAAATTTATTATGATATTCCAAACCTCAGTGATGATGAGCGCACTGACATTCTCATTAAGTCAAAAGAAACAGGACTCAACTTTTAAGCTTACTTGCTGCGCCAAAAAAATATGGAATTACTCAACTACAAAATATTCTCGCCAGAAGCCCCAGAAAACCATGCAAACAAAACGGTAACGCCACTTTTCATTCTTCATGGCTTGCTCGGTTCAATGGATAATTGGCGCACGCAAGCTAAACGCCTTTCACAAACTCGCACAGTAATCACAGTGGATTTGCGCAACCACGGAGACTCACCGCATATAAAAGGAATGAGTTATCGTGAAATGTATGAGGATGTTATAAAAGTAGCCCAAGCCGAAAACATCAAAACTTTTCATCTGCTCGGTCATTCAATGGGTGGTAAAGTTGCGATGCAACTAGCCCTCGCCCACCCTGAAATAGTCGAGAGCTTAGTTATAGTAGATATTGCTCCTAAACCCTACCCACTCTGGCATCAAAACATGTTTCAAGCAGTAATGACCGCACCTATCGAAACTGCAACGTCACGCCAAGAGCTTGATGAACACCTTAAAGGTGCTATTGAAGATAGAGCCGAACGTAGCTTTATGCTTAAAAACATTAAAAGGGATGGGAATAATTATGCATGGAAACCTAACTTAAAAGAAATCAGCCGTGGCTATTTAAAAATAGCAGGATTCACAACCGCAGTAGCACAATACTCAAAGTCTACCCTCTTCATAAAAGGCGAAAACTCACCTTATATAAAAGAAACAGATCATACTTTAATAGAGTCTTTATTTCCTAATGCTAGTATTACACCCCTAAAAAACAGTGGTCACCTTCCTCATATTCAGCAATCTGATCTGTTTTTTGATACGGTAACACATTTCCTGTTACCTTAAATATCTCTACAAAGCACCGCACATAAGGCTTTTCATGTGAAATTCATTTTAATTGTAAATAATACTTGATAAACAACAAAGTAGTATATTAGAATATACTTATATTCAAACTTACTTAAACATTTTGAGCTAGACAACAACATCGAAACAAAATTTATTACAGTTTTTTATTATTAATCCCCCAACTACTTAAAAGGAAATTTATCATGAAATTACAAACTATCACATTTACAGCTCTTATCGCACTTACTGGTACTGCATCAGCTAACTGGTTCGACGGTTTTAATAACGCTATGGGTAACGGAAACGGATACGGTAACGGAACTGCTAACGGAACTACTGCTGGTAACGGTCAAGCAAACGGTACTGGTTGGGCGACAGGTAAAGGTGATGCAGACGGCGAGATCGATTTCTCAACCTCTTTCAAAGGAAAAGGTCGTACTGATATGGATACTGCTGGCAACCTAACGGGTAACGGTCAAGGCGCTGGTAACACGGCTGCAAACGCAAACGGTGCGACAAACATGGCTGGTAATGGTCTTGCTAACGACTCTAACGCTGCTGGTTCTAACGGCGCTGAAACTACTACTGGTAATTATGCACCTGCTGGTTTCAATCCTTCACTTGCGAGCACT
>CAYOHT010000128.1:2118-5970 GCA_964403815.1 uncultured Cocleimonas sp. | reverse complement strand
AACATCATAAAGAAAAGCACACCCCCCTAGTTTTACATGATGTTTATTGATTGTATAAGCATCATGTAAAACTAGGGGGGTGTGCTTTAATATGATTGTATTAACCGTGTATGGACGTAAAAAATGGCAGTAAACCTAGTCGCCCCAAAATCTTTAATGCCTGTCAAAGGTGTTCGTCTTGCGAGTCTTGAGGCGAATATTCGTTATAAAGATCGTGATGATCTTACGCTTATAGAATTAGCCGAAGGCTCTAGCGTTGTGGGTGTATTTACCCAAAATGCGTTTTGCGCCGCGCCTGTTACGTTGTGTCGTGAGAATCTTGAAGCGGTTTCAGAAGGGATTACCGAAGGCATCCGTTATCTCGTTATCAATGCAGGCAACGCCAACGCGGGTACAGGCGAAGAAGGCATGACTTCAGCGCGCATGATTTGCGCCGAAGTTGCCGAAGAAACCATGACCGACTTGAATGCTATTTTGCCTTTTTCAACAGGCGTGATTGGCGAGCAATTACCTTATTGGAAAATCGTTGATCAAGTAGAAAATCTGATTGATCAGTTAGATAACGATAACTGGATGAAAGCAGCAACTGCCATAATGACAACAGATACCATCTTAAAAGGTGTTTCTAAGTCATTAGAAATAAACGGTAAAACCGTAACCATTACAGGCATGGCGAAAGGTGCAGGCATGATCGAGCCGAATATGGCGACGCTTCTTGCTTACGTTGCGATTGATGCAACTATTAACAACCACACTCTGCAAGAAATATTGGATAATGGCGTAAGAGATTCGTTCAATAGCATTACGGTTGACGGCGATACCTCAACAAATGATTCATTGATTTTAATGGCGACAGGGAAATCTGGCGTAGATTTGGATGATTCAAATAATGAAGAAATTGTTGGCTTAATCAACGACGTGCTACAAGAACTAGCGCAATCCATCATTCGTGATGCAGAAGGCGCAACTAAGTTTGTCACCATTGAAGTTGAAGCCGCGCCTGATTATGACTACGCCAAAGAAATTGCTTATTCGGTCGCGCGTTCTCCTTTAGTTAAAACAGCATTATTTGCCTGCGACCCAAACTGGGGGCGTTTATTAATGGCGATTGGAAAAACGCCTGTGAAGGATTTAGATGTAAATAAACTATCATTGTGGCTGGGCGATACACAACTGATCGAAGCAGGTGAACCCTTGGAAACTTATGAGGAAGCCCAAGGTCAGACTGAAATGGATAAAGAAGAAATTACCATTCGTATTCAACTCAATGCAGGTGATGCGAAGGCGACAGTTTGGACATCCGATCTTTCGCATGAGTATGTCACTATTAATGCTGAGTATAGAAGCTAACTAAGCGCAGCTCCCTGAGCGGAGTCGAAGGGCGCGAACAGAATCTACATAATATAAAATTAGAGATTAATAATATGAAAGCACACCCCCCCACTTTTACACGACTACTTGGATTAGCCTCAGTTGCTGTTTTAGGTATTGGCTTATTCCTGATTAATACCCAAACTAGCGCGGAGGATTGTGTCAAAATCCGCGCGCAATACCAGTGTCCTGTACAAAAGCATCGCTTGCATTTAAGTTTTGATGATGGGGTTGGGAGTGTTACACCGCAGATTTTGGATATTCTAAAAAAAGAAAATATCAAAGCGACGTTCTTGGTTTTAGGTAATAAAATTGATTGTGGAAAACATCCTGCAGGAAGCCAATCACATAACCTTTGTTTGCAACGTTTTGAAACGCTCAAGCGCATTAGGGCAGAAGGGCATGATATAGGTTCTCACAGTTATGAGCATCATCATCATTCCAAATTATCGCCCGCAGAATTACAAGACACGATTGCACATTCGCGCCATTTGTTAGAGCCATTTTTTACAACTGAGCCTCCCATATTTAGGCTTCCATACGGTGATGGTTGGTTTAACCAAAAGAAAGCACCGCAAGTGATGGAAGCCTTAAAACGTAACGGCTTTGAGCATTTAGGCTGGGAAATGACTGCCTATGATTGGAATGAAAAATTTCAACACGGTGATCAGATTTTAGATAATGTCATGGGGCAAATGTGTGGCAATGGCAAAAGAGGGCGCGATGGTGTGGTGCTTTTCCATGATGGTGTTTTTGAAAATGAGCATGAAGGTCGTGTATTTACAGCCGCGAATCTAGCGCGCTGGATTCCTAAAATGCGTTGCGCCGCTGATTTTGTTCCCTTATTGACCTTTAGAGGTCGTCAGTTAAAAAAGCGCTAATGTCGATTGTTCATGTTGTCGTTGGTGTAATTATAAATAATAAAAGCGAAGTTTTAATCGCAAAGCGCGCTAGCCACCAACACCAAGGCGATAAATGGGAATTCCCTGGTGGCAAGGTTGAGAATGATGAAACCGCCACAGAAGCGTTAAAACGAGAATTAAAAGAAGAACTGGGTATTGAAATTCAACCAGCAGACCACTTGATCAATATAAGCCATAAATACGCCGATAAAACTGTTTGTTTAGCGGTCTACGAAGTTAGGAATTGGCAAGGTGAACCAGAAGGGCGCGAAGGGCAACCAATACGCTGGGTTGATAAAACATCACTTCATCAATACGAATTCCCCGCCGCAAATGCTGAAATATTAAGTGCTCTTTGCGCAAAATAACTCAAAACCCACAGTCAGCCTGTTAGGTGTCTGCGACGCAAAAGCATATAGTACAAGCATTTACAGAAGCTTTCTCTTCATACAAAAGTATGTAAAACTAGGGGGGTGTGCTTCGAAATAGCCTGATTAGCTATCTTCGCCACTATCAAGCATCATCCCCACGGTATTAAAGCCACCATCCACATACATGATTTCTGCCGTAATACCTGATGCTAAGTCAGAACATAAAAACGCTGCCGCATTACCCACTTCATCAATTGTTACATTACGTCTTAATGGCGCTGTGCTAGCAAATACATCCAACATGCCACGGAAGCCTTTAATGCCCATAGCCGCGAGTGTGCGGATTGGACCTGCCGAAATACAATTAACGCGGATACCTTCAGGGCCAAGATCGGCCGCCATAAAGCGAACCCCTGCTTCTAAACTTGCCTTTGCCATGCCCATCACATTGTAATTAGGGATGGATGCGACTGCGCCTAAGTAACTTAGTGTTAGCATGGAAGGATTGTCGCGACCTTTCATGAGAGGCTTGGCGTATTTTGCCATGGCAAGAAAGCTATAGGTGCTAATGTCATGCGCGATGCCTGAGCCTTCGCGCGTGGTGTTATCAACAATGCTGCCTTCTAATTCTTCTTTGGGTGCAAAGCCGATGGAATGAATCATAACGTCCAAGCCATCCCAAGCTTTTCCTAAATCAGCAAAGCATTGTTTGATTGAATCATCACTGCCTGCATCAAGCTCTAAAACAATATCGCTACCGAATTCTGTTGCGACCTTTTCAACACGGCTTTTCATACGTTCATTGGGATAACTAAACGCTAACTCAGCGCCTTCACGATGCATAGCTTTGGCAATACCATAAGCGATAGAGCGGTTACTGGCGATGCCCGCAATTAAAACACGTTTGCCTGTCATAAAACCCATGTGAGAATCCTTTTCGTTAATAATTTGTATGGGGTGATAATACGGTGGATGAAGGGTTCAGTCTATAAAAACTAACATCCCCAGCTAGGGAGAGGTGATTAAGTCGATTAGAGTTTAGCGCAGAAAAAACTGTCGCTATTTTTCACGAAGTGAGTCGTAATAGTCGTCCTATTGCGCCGATCTTCATGGAAAATAGCGGTAGTTTTAGCAAGCTAAAAATAATTGGAGCTGATCAGTCTCTCCCTAGGGAGAGGGGGCAGAAAAAATCCCTCTAAGAGAGGGAT
>CAYOHT010000128.1:0-2018 GCA_964403815.1 uncultured Cocleimonas sp. | reverse complement strand
TGATCAGTCTCTCCCTAGGGAGAGGGGGCAGAAAAAATCCCTCTAAGAGAGGGATTCTGAATGATTATCTACAACTAAAAAATATGATTTTAAATCACTCTAAAACAAATGTAACCTTCATGCGTACATTGTAAGAAGATACCTTACCGTTACTTACCGATACACTCTGGTCAGCAACCCAAGCACTGGTAATATTTTTGAGGGTTTTGCTCGCGCGTGCAATGCCATTTTCTACAGCATCTTCAAAGCTTTTAGTTGAATTTGAGGTGATTTCTGTAACTTTTGCGACTGTCATACTTTGCTCCTTTATATAATTAAACGGATTGGTTAGAAAAGATAAAATAGATATTACTAAGAGTGTAGACTGTTTTTATAAAATAGTCGTGCCAGAATCTTCATCCAGTAAAACTTGCGTGACTTTATGTCCAATAATAGTGACTAAACCTTGCACGCGTGTTTCGCGGTCGCGGCTAAAGTCAAAGCTGTAAAGGCGTTCCAAGGTCATTCTGCCATGTCGATTACGACTCACTCTGACTTTTTTGAGTGATGCGGTTTGATCAAGAAATTGTACTTGAATTTGTTGGCAAGCTTCTGAAGATGCTGTCATAGCGATTTCTTTAGCGCGAATAGAGTTTAGCCAAAACCATGCAAAGAGTGCTAAAAAGAGTATGATGAGGAAGCTTGCCATAAAGTATATATTGAGACCAAAATAGAGATTGCAATGTTACCTGATTTATCAAAACTAGAAGGTTTAATCCGCCAAGTCGCCAAAGAAGAAATACTGCCACGTTTTAACCGCGTTGGCTATGAAGTTAAAGACGATGGCAGTTTATTGACCGAGGCGGATTTATCCGCCGATAAACGCATCAGTTCTGCATTGGCAGAGTGGTATCCTGAGATCGCTTTTTTAAGCGAGGAAATGACTGAGCAGGAGCAAGAAAGCTTAGTCAGTACAGCAGAACAACTTTGGTGCCTTGACCCTTTAGATGGCACCAGTAATTTTGCGGCAGGGATTCCCTTGTTTGCCACATCGCTGGCGTTGTTCATAAGTGGCGAAGTACATATCGGTATAACCTACGACCCTGTGCGCGACGAAATGTTTAGCGCCGTTAAAGGGCAGGGCGCATGGCTAAATGGTGAGCCACTGAAATGCGTTCCGAGCGGTTTTGATTTGGATAAAACCATCGCCATCGTTGATTTTAAACGTCTGAAGCCAGATTTAGGACAGCGCTTATTGAGTAACCCACCCTATAAATCACAACGCAATCTAGGCACCTGCGTATTAGAATGGGCATGGATGGCGGCAAACCGTGGGCATTTGTATTTGCACGGTGGCATGAAGTTATGGGATTTAGCCGCAGGCACATTAATATTAGAAGAAGCAGGTGGATTTGCTTGCACGCTAGAAGGTGAGACAGTATTTAGAGCCGCGATGAAGCCACGCTCGGTAATCATCTCACCTGATAGAAAACTATTTGAATCATGGAAGGAGTACCTTATAAATGACTGATAAATATAAAGAGAAACTTTCGCCAGAAGCCTACAAAATAGCCCGAGAAGGTGGAACAGAACCTGCCTTTACAGGAAAGTATTACCAAAATAAGGATGATGGTATTTATCACTGCATCTGCTGTGATGCGCCACTATTTTCATCAGATGAAAAGTACGACTCAGGCTGTGGTTGGCCAAGCTATTGGCAGCCTGTTAGCGATGATGCTGTGATAGAACTTGCCGATAATAGCCTTGGCAGGGCGCGCATAGAAATCCGCTGTAAAAAATGTGATGCACACCTTGGGCATGTGTTTACCGATGGGCCACAGCCGACGGGGTTGCGTTATTGTATTAACTCGGCTTCTTTGGATTTTAAGGATTAATAGCGTTAGATTAAAACACCATGTAGCTCTGCATAAATTCTAGCAGTCGTTAAGGAAAGACTGATCAAGTCCAATTATTTTAAGCTTGTCAAAACTGCCGATATTTTCCACGAAGATCGGCGCAATAGAATGACTATTACGTCT
>CAYOHT010000127.1:0-6022 GCA_964403815.1 uncultured Cocleimonas sp. | reverse complement strand
AAGACACGTAAAAATAAACGTACAGATCACTTGATTGTACGTCGTAGAGATAAGAGGTAATTACGGTGCCACGTTCATTAAAAAAAGGTCCATTTATTGATCATCATTTGATGGCTAAAGTATTAAAGGCAGTTAGTGCTGGAGATCGTAAGCCTATAAAAACTTGGTCACGTAGATCGATGGTAGTTCCTGAGATGGTTGGTTTGACGATTGCGATTCATAACGGTCGTCAACATGTCCCAGTATTGGTTAATGAGCATATGGTTGGTCATAAGTTAGGTGAGTTTTCTCCTACGCGTATGTACCGTGGTCATATCGCTGATAAAAACTCTTAAAGATAGATCTAGGACTTAGAAATGGAAGTTAACGCAAAATTACGATTTGCTCGTATCTCGCCACAAAAAGCAAAATTGGTTGCTGATCAGGTGCGTGGTATGCCAGTAGATAAAGCTTTAGAGGTTTTGTCTTTTAGTCAGAAAAAATCTGCGGCTATTATTAAGAAGATTCTTGATTCGGCTATTGCAAATGCTGAGCATAATGAAGGTGCTGATATTGATGAGCTTTCTGTGACGAGAGTCATGGTTGATCAAGCTCCAACAATGAAAAGATTACGTGCTCGAGCTAAAGGTCGTGCAAATCGTATTCTTAAGCGTACAAGCCATATCACGTTAAGTGTCGGCGACGGAGAGGTTTAGAAATGGGTCAGAAAATACATCCAGTAGGTTTTCGTCTTGGTATCGCCTCTGATTGGCGTTCTAAATGGTACGCAGAAGGCAGAGAATATGCGGAGTTTTTGCATAAAGACCTTGCTGTTAGAGCTTTTTTAGAAGAAAAACTTAAAAGTGCTTCGGTTAGTCGTATCCAGATTGAGCGACCTGCTAAGTCAGCATTTGTAACAATACACACAGCTCGTCCAGGTGTTGTTATTGGTAAGAAAGGTGAAGATATAGAGCGTCTTCGCGCTGAAACTGCAAAAATGATGGATTTACATCCAAATAATGTGAAGGTGAATATCGAAGAAATTCGTAAGCCGGAATTAGATGCAAAATTAGTTGCGGAAAGTATTGCAAATCAGCTGGAACGTCGTATTATGTTCCGCCGCGCAATGAAGCGTGCAGTTGGTAATGCAATGCGCTTAGGTGCGTTGGGTATAAAGATTAGTTGTGGTGGTCGTTTGAATGGTGCTGAGATCGCACGTACGGAATGGTATCGCGAAGGTCGTGTTCCTCTTCATACGTTACGTGCTGATATTGATTACTCAACAGCAAAGGCGCATACCACATATGGTGTAATTGGTATTAAGGTTTGGATCTACAAAGGTGATGTATTTGACCTTGAACAGAAACGAGCAAAATCAGCTGGCCGCGACGCCAAGAACAAGAGATAGAGGTCTGCGATGTTACAGCCCAAAAGAACAAAATTCAGAAAGCAGTTTAAAGGCAGAAATCGTGGCCTTGCGACTACTGGAAGTAAAGTAAGCTTTGGTGAGTACGGCCTTAAGGCTGTTGGACGTGGTCGTTTGACTGCAAGACAAATTGAAGCTGCTCGTCGAGCGATGACTCGCCATGTTAAGCGTGGTGGTAAAATTTGGATTCGTGTATTTCCAGATAAACCAATTACAAGCAAGCCCTTGGAAGTACGTATGGGTAAAGGTAAAGGTAACGTTGAATACTGGGTATGTTTAATTCAGCCAGGTCGCGTTCTTTATGAAATGGAAGGTGTTAGTGAAGAGTTGGCGCGTGAAGCGTTTGCTTTAGCAGCAGCTAAGTTACCAATTAAGACAGTATTTGTCACAAGAAAGGTGATGTGATGAAAGCAAGTGAACTTCGTCAAAAAACTACAGAAGATTTATCTAAAGAGCTTTTAGAAAGTCTTAAAGAGCAGTTTGTTTTTCGTATGCAGCGTTCTTCTGGTCAACTGACGCGCCATTCTGAGATGAGAAAAGTTCGTCGTAAGATTGCTCGTATCAAAACGATCATGAATGAAATGCAATCAACTGCTGAAGCTAGCAAATAGGTGAGTAAGATGATAGAACAAACAGCTAAACTTGAGCACAGTATTACAGGTCAAGTTATTAGTAATAAAATGGATAAAACGATTGTTGTAATGGGTGAAAGAAGAGTAAAGCATCCTTTATATGGTAAGTTTATTCGTCGTTCTACTAAATATCATGCTCACGATGCAAATAATGAGTGCAATATTGGTGATACGGTTACGATTAAAGAGTGTCGTCCATTGTCGAAGACTAAAAGTTGGACGTTGGTAAAAGTAGTAGATAAGACTAAGTCTTGATAATAACCTATAGATTGCTTCAATAGATTAAAGCTTGGATATAAGAACATGATTCAAATGCAAACACAGTTAAATGTAGCGGATAATAGTGGCGCTCGTCGAGTACAATGTATAAAAGTACTTGGTGGTTCACATAGGCGTTACGCAGGTATTGGCGATATAATTAAAGTCAGTATTAAAGAGGCTATTCCTCGTGGAAAAGTTAAGAAGGGTGATGTTTATACTGCAGTTGTTGTTAGGACAGCCAAGGGTGTACGTCGTAAAGATGGGTCTACCATCCGCTTTGATGGAAATTCGGCTGTTTTGTTGAATACAAAGTTAGAGCCAATTGGTACTCGTATTTTTGGTCCTGTAACGCGTGAACTTCGTGATAAGAATTTCATGAAAATAATTTCGTTGGCTCCAGAAGTCTTATAAGACTTGTTTAATAGGTTTATGTGTCATGAATAAGATTGTAAAAAATGATCAAATAGTTGTCATAGCTGGCAAAGATAAGGGTCGCCGTGGAAATGTTACTGAATTAACTGGCAAGGGAAAATTGCTAGTTCAAGGTATCAATCTTGCTAAGAAACACCAGAAAGGAAACCCTAATGCGGGTGTCGCTGGTGGAATCATTGAAAAAGAAATGCCATTAGATGCGTCTAATGTAATGTTGATTAACCCGGCGACAGATAAGGGTGATCGAGTAGGATTTAAAACACTTGAAGATGGTAAGAAAGTTCGTTTCTTTAAATCAAATGGTGAAGTCGTAAGTTAATAAACCTTGTCAAATAGGTTTGTCTATAGCACGAGTGTGAAGGTAAAATGATGTCTAGATTAGAAGATTTTTATAAAGAAACAGTTGTTAAAGAATTAATGACTAAGTTTGGTTATAAGAATGTTATGGAAGTACCAAAGATTACGATGATTTCATTGAATATGGGATTGGGTGATGCTGTTGGTGATAAAAAAGTTATTGAGCACGCAGTTTCTGATATGACGAAAATTGCGGGTCAAAAGCCTGTTGTTACTATTTCGCGTAAATCAATTGCGGGATTTAAAATTCGTGATAACTGGCCTATTGGTTGTAAGGTAAATTTACGCCGTGATCAGATGTATGAGTTTTTAGATCGTTTAATTCATATTTCTATTCCTCGTGTGCGTGATTTTCGTGGTTTAAACCCTCGTTCATTTGATGGTAATGGAAATTACAGTATGGGGTTTGATGAGCAGATTATTTTTCCAGAGATTGATTACGATAAAATTGATAAGTTACGTGGTTTGGATATTGCAATCACGACAACAGCAAAAAATAATGAGGAAGGTAAAGCTCTATTAGAGGCTTTTCAATTCCCATTCAAAAAGCAGAAATAATAGGACGATTGAGTTATGGCTAAGAAATCAATGATCGCTCGTGAAGCAAAGCGCACCAAAATGGTTGCTAAATTTGCGACAAAAAGAGCAGAATTGAAGGAGATTATTCGTTCTCCAAACAGTAGTTTTGAACAAGTAATGGCTGCAACAGATTCTTTGCAGAAATTACCAAGAAACAGTTCAAAAGTGCGCCAACGTAATCGTTGTGCAATTACAGGAAGACCTCATGGCGTTTACAGTAAGTTTGGTCTTTGTAGAAATAAATTAAGAGAGTCGGCTATGGAAGGTGATCTTCCTGGCTTGACCAAAGCAAGTTGGTAAGGAGTACGTATCATGAGTATGAGTGATCCTATAGCTGATATGTTGACGCGTATTCGTAATGGTCAGCGAGCTAATAAAGTAAATGTTAGCTTTTCTGCATCATCAAAGAAAACGGCAATATTGGATGTATTAAAAGACGAAGGTTACATTACAGGATATGAAACTGATCCTGCTGACGGTAAGCCAGTTACAAATGTTGCTTTGAAATATTACCAAGGTCAGCCAGTTATTAAAACGCTAAAGCGTATTAGTCGTCCAGGTTTAAGAATTTTCCGTGGTAAAGATGAGGTTCCGACAGTTATGTTGGGTTTAGGTGTTGCCATAGTATCTACATCACAAGGCGTAATGAGTGATCGCTCGGCACGTGCAGCAGGTCAGGGCGGTGAAGTGCTCTGTATCGTTGAATAATCGGTATTAAGATATGTCAAGAATAGCAAAAATGCCTATTGAGTTACCTTCTGGTGTAGAAGCAAAAATCAATGGTCAAGATATGAATATCAAAGGTAGTAAAGGTGCTTTTGATTATAAAATACATGATTCTGTTGTCATCGCTCAAGACGGTAATACGCTTGTTGTAAAGCCAAAGAGTGAAAAAGATAAACAGGGTTGGGCAATGGCAGGCACGATGCGTGCGTTAACTAATAATATGGTTACGGGTGTAAGTACTGGTTTTGAGAAAAAACTTGAGTTGGTCGGTGTTGGTTATCGTGCGCAAGCTCAAGGCAATAAGTTAAATCTTACATTAGGTTTTTCTCACCCTGTTGTGCATGATATTCCACAAGGTGTTACTGTTGAGACTCCAAGTCAAACAGAAATCATTCTTCGTGGTATAGATAAACAAGTTATTGGTCAGACGGCAGCGGAAATTCGTGCTTACAGACCACCAGAGCCATACAAAGGCAAAGGTGTTAAGTATGCTGATGAGCGTATTATCCGTAAAGAAGCTAAGAAAACCTAAGTTTAGTTAAAGGTATTTGTAAGATGAATAAAAAAACAGCCAGAATACGTCGCGGCAAGCGTTCTCGCATGAAAATGCGTGAGCTTGGTACTGTCCGCTTGTCTGTCTACAGAAGTTCTCGCCATATTTATGCACAAATCATTTCTAGTGAAGATAATAGTGTTGTAGCGTCTGCTTCTACAGTTGAAAAATCAATGCGTAAAGATCTAGCTTATACAGGCAATGCTGATGCAGCAGCTGCAGTGGGTAAGTTAGTTGCTGAACGTGCGAAAAAGAAAGGAATTGAGTCTGTAGCGTTTGATCGTTCCGGTTTTAAATATCATGGTCGTGTCAAGGCGTTAGCAGAAGCTGCGCGTGAAGCGGGCTTACAGTTCTAAAGGTTTATTATAATGGCTAGATCAGATAATACAGAGAAGGCAACAGACGGTCTTCAAGAGAAATTAGTTCACGTTAATCGTGTTGCAAAAGTGGTTAAAGGTGGACGTGTTTTCGGTTTCACTGCATTGGCGGTAGTTGGTGATGGTAACGGACGTATTGGCTTTGGATACGGTAAGGCAAAAGAAGTGCCTGTTGCTATTCAGAAAGCAATGGAAAAAGCACGCAAGAATATCGTAAATGTTGCTTTGGTTGATGATACTTTGCAGTATGAAATCAATGCTAGGCACGGTGCAGCTCATGTATTCATGAAGCCAGCTTCTGATGGTACTGGTATTATTGCTGGTGGTGCAATGCGAGCAGTTTTTGAAGTTGTTGGTGTAAAAAACGTACTGGCAAAATGTGTGGGTTCTCGTAACCCTATTAATGTTGTACGCGCTACTATCAAAGGCTTGGCTGAAATGAATTCACCAGAATTGATTGCTGCTAAACGTGGCAAGACGGTTGAAGAGATTAGAGGTTAAGTCATGGCTACTTCAAAAACAAAACAAGTTAAATTAACGGTTGTTCGTAGTATGAATGGTCGTTTAAAAGCGCATAAATCATGTGCTCGCGGTTTAGGCTTACGTAAAATGCACAACCCAGTTGTTGTAAATGATACGCCTGAAAATCGTGGAATGATCAATAAAATCTCTTACATGCTTAAGGTTGAAGAGGTTTAGT
>CAYOHT010000126.1:0-6082 GCA_964403815.1 uncultured Cocleimonas sp. | reverse complement strand
TCTTCCTTCTTGGACGCCAGAAATTGGTGAAGCACTCGCAAACGGCGAAGATGTAGATCTAACAGACGAGCACTGGGATATCATCAACTTCCTACGTGAATACTACGAAGAATACCAAATCGCTCCTGCGGTACGTGTTCTAACTAAAGCTGTTGGTAAACGTTTAGGAAAAGACAAAGGCAACTCTAAGTACCTTTACTCATTATTCCCTTACGGTCCTGGTAAGCAAGCATGTAAGTATGCTGGTCTTCCAAAACCAACAGGTTGTGTTTAGGTCACTATTATTCTCTTTAATGAGAGAGTAAAAAGATTAAAACATTTTAGAGTTTGGGAGAGTTTTACTCCCAAGTTCTTTTTCAAAAGCTTATAGGTGTTTCTTAATTTAAGAGTCTCTGTGATTTTTTGAAAGAGAAGAAACTTACGTGTTCAGGAGTTGCATTGTGCAAGATGTTATTGGTGTTATATATGCCCTTTTATTTTGGGTTGCAACCTTAGTTTTAGTTTTAGGTGTTGCCAATAAAATTCGTATCTACGCGAAGACTCCTGCGCCTCTAAAAATACCAACGACTCCTGCACCCGTTACGCAAAGCGGCGTTGTATTACGCATGTTTCAAGAAGTGTTCTTTTTTAAGAGTTTATTTCGTGCAGATAAGTTGTTATGGGTTCTCGGAATGTTATTCCATTACACCATGCTAATTATCGTTCTTCGTCATTTTCGTTATGTGCAAGACCCTGTTTGGGGAGTGATTCAACTTGTACAGCCTTTTGGTATATACGCAGGATTTCTATTCATAGTGGGTTTGTTGGGCTTAATGGCGCGTCGTATTTTAATTGATCGTGTGCGTTACATTACTGCTCCATCAGATATTGCCATGTTAATACTTCTGATTATGATTGGTGTTTCAGGTTTGATGATGCAGTTTGTAAGCCCAACCGATATTGTCATGGTAAAAGCATTCTTTAGAGGTTTAATTACCTTTGACTGGCAGCCATTACCTACAGATATACCATTGTTAATACACCTTGGTTTAGTAGCCATATTAATGCTAATTTTCCCAATTAGTAAACTATTGCATGCTCCTGGTATTTTCTTTAGCCCGACTCGTAATCAAATCGATAACCCACGTGAAAAGCGTCACATTGCACCTTGGGCTGCCGAACTTGAAAAGCAAGGCAAGAACTACCTCGATGAGTTGGATTAAGGAGTATAACCATGGCTGATTACGAAATACCCAAGGTTACTGGTGAAGATGGTTTACTAGATATACCAAATCTTCAACCTGATGCTATGAAAGGTCATGGTCCTTGGATATCCAAACCAGAATTCCAAGAGGGTATGCATTATCCAACGGATTTCACAATGCCAGAAGGTGTTGAGAACTATGGCGATACAGATACACTGGTAGAAAACTGGAAAGAACGCGCTTTAGATAAAATGGCAGACCTAAAAGGTCGCTACCGTTCATTTCAGGTGTTTCTAGATATCTGTGTTAAGTGTGGTGCTTGTACTGATAAGTGTCATTACTACATAGGCTCATCTGATCCTAAAAATATGCCAGTAGCACGTCAAGATTTGTTACGAAAAGTCTATCGCCGTTACTTTACTTTTGCAGGTAAATTCTTCGGTAAAATGGGCATGCCTGGTTTTGTTGGTGCAGCTGAATTAACAGAAGATGTCATTAAAGACTGGTATAACTATTATCACCAGTGTTCACAATGTCGTCGTTGTTCTGTTTTCTGCCCATACGGAATAGATACGGCCGAAATTTCTATGGCAGCCCGTGAAATTCTAGATCATATTGGTATGGGTCAAAAATACTGTACTGAGATCATGGGCAAGGTTCATAAGATCGGTAATAACCTTGGTTTACCTGAAGGTGCGCTAGCAGATACCTTGGAAGGTCTTGAAGAAGACATCTTTGATGAGACCGGTGTTGATGTAAAGTTACCTTTGGATAAAAAAGGTTCTGATATTTTGCTCGTTACGCCATCAGCAGATTTTTTTGCAGAACCTCATGTGGATGGTTTGATGGGCTACGCTAAAGTATTCCACGAATTAGACTTAGACTGGACGTTAAGTTCGTATGCATCAGAAGGTGCAAACTTCGGTATGTTTATCGGTAGTTACGAGAATATGCGTAAAATTTCATTGCGTATTCGTAAAGCGGCAGAAGATCTCGGCGTTAAACGCATTGTATTTGGAGAGTGTGGACACGCATGGCGTGTGGCTTACGGCTTCTTAAATACCTTGGCGGGACCATTTGATTTTCTTGATCAGAATTATCCCATTCCACAGCATATTCTTGAAATTACCGAGCCAGCACTAGCTGCAGGTAAGTTGAA
Source organism: uncultured Cocleimonas sp. (assembly GCA_964403815.1). Taxonomy (GTDB): domain Bacteria; phylum Pseudomonadota; class Gammaproteobacteria; order Thiotrichales; family Thiotrichaceae; genus Cocleimonas. The sequence goes on along the minus strand of CAYOHT010000126.1, from coordinate 3,739 downwards.
TATTGATAAGTCGAAAAATGATGACATGGTTCTAACGTTTCACGACTCTTGCAACATCGCACGTGGTTCGCGTATGGGTGATAAACCTGGTGGACAGTTTGATATGCCGCGTAATGTTATTAAGGCAGTGTGTAACAACTTCGTTGATATGCCAGCAGATACCATTCACGACGCAACCTTCTGTTGTGGCGGTGGCGGTGGAATATTAACGGATGATTTGATGGAAATTCGTGTTAAAGGTGCACAGCCACGCATGGAAGCGCTAAAGCACGTTACTGAAAAACATCAAGTGACACATATGGCGGCGATCTGTGCCATCTGTAAATCACAGTTCACTAAGGTAATTCCTTACTACGGGTTTAGCATGGACATGATTGTGAGTGTTCATCAGTTGGTGAGTAACGCAATTTTCCTCACAGGTCAGTTAAGCGAAGAAGAAATTGAAGCCAAAGAAGCTGCAGAAGAAGCAGAGTGGGCAGCTGCAAGAGAAAAGGCGGCGGCTGAGAAAGCTGCTAAAGAAGATAAAGCAGAAGATAAAAAATAACCCTATATTTGAAGAATAATTGATTGTTGGTTTTAAGATAATTAGTTGTTTAAGAGATTTAATTTAGATAAATAATCAGTCCAGTGGATTGAATACGGAGAATTAACATGGCAACTTCACCAGATGATAAGTCATTAGAAGGATATACGTTTAGACGTTACGAAGAGGGCGATCACACTTGGGATAGCATGGAGGAGCATATCTTCCAAGAAGACACTTCGTACAAGTGTCCTACTTATATCCAGAAAACGCCACCTTGTCAGGGAAGCTGTCCTTCAGGTGAAGATATTCGTGGTTGGTTGCAGATTGTACGTGGCATAGAAAAGCCAACGGGTGATATGTCAATGCAAGAATATGCATTCCGTCGTTCCACTGCTGCTAATCCATTCCCGTCGATGATGGGTCGTGTTTGTCCTGCACCTTGTGAAGATGGTTGTAATCGTAACGATGTTGATGACTTTGTTGGCATCAACTCGGTTGAGCAATACATTGGCGATGAAGCAATTACACTTGGCTTGGGTTTTGATGATTCTGCGCCTTCTACAGGCAAGAAAATCGCCATAATCGGTGGTGGTGTTGCAGGTATGGCTGCAGCTTACCAACTTCGTAAAATGGGTCATGGATCAACGATTTTTGATGATCATTCGCAATTAGGCGGCATGGCGCGTTACGGTATCCCTGGCTATCGTGTACCTCGTGACAAAATGGATGCAGAGATCAAGCGTATTACAGATATGGACGGTGTTGAAGTTAAATTAAACACTCGTATTGGTAAAGATGTATCAGTTGAGTCATTAGAAAAAGACTACGATGCGATTCTTTGGGCATTAGGTTGTAAAAATGGTCGTGGACTATTTGTTGATAATTGGGATGAAGTGCCTAACGCGATCACAGCGGTAAATTTCTTAGAAGCTTTCAATATTGGTGACATGAAATACACTGCACCCAAGGTTGTCTGTGTGGGTGGTGGTGATACTTCAATCGATGTGGTTTCGGTATCTCGTCGTATTGGTACATTGGCTGATTACACTGAAAAAGGTGAAGATTCTGCAACAGGTGTTATCAAACATGATGCAGAGCCGGCAAGCAAAGCGCCTTGTGAAGTTACTTTAACCTCACTATTCCCGTTAGATCAAATGACTGCGGCTGAGCACGAAGTGCAAGATGCACTTATTGAAGGTGTAACGATCCTTACAGAAGTTATGCCAACTGAAATTCTTGTTGATGATAGCGGTCGTGCGATTGGCTTGAAGGTAGTTGAGTCTGTAATGGACGGAAACGTACCTAAGCCAAAAGAAGGCGGTAAAGAGACAATAATCGAAGCTGATTTAATTGTCTCTGCAATCGGTCAGTTTGGTGACTTGGAAGGTGTTGAAGATTTTGGCAATGATCGCAATGCGATTGATGCGGATAATTTCTATCAAGTGCCAGGTAAAGAAGGTCACTTTGTTGCAGGCGATATCGTTCGTCCTCATCTACTAACTACAGCAATTGGTCAAGCATCTATAGCTGCAGAGACTATCAACCACTTCTTAACGCAAAAAGACGAGAAGATGGATAAGCGTCCTAAAGTTGATAAGCATCACTTTGACTTACTAGACAAGCTAAAAGAATACGATCTTAGCCCTGTTGATTATGATGAAGGTAAAGAAGAAGATCTACGTGGCACAGACAGTGATAACTACGCGGTACATAACTACGATGATCGTTCTGAGCATGAAATCGTTGAATCCAGCGAGTTATTCTTAGGTCACTTTGAAAAAGTAGGTCGTAACAAACGAACTGAAGACGTACCAAGCGAAGATGATGTACTTGGTCATTTTGAAGAGCGTATGAATGCACTTGCAGATGAACAGGTAGTTGAAGAAGCAGAGCGTTGTATGAGCTGTGGTCTTTGTTTTGAGTGTGATAACTGTGTTATTTACTGCCCACAAGATGCTGTTTTCCGTGTTAAGAAAGACATATCTACTACCGGTCGTTATGTTGATACGGACTACGACAAGTGTGTTGGTTGTCATATCTGTGCTGATGTTTGTCCTACTGGCTACATCGAAATGGGTCTAGGCGGTTAATCTAACTGTAAATTTAAAGTCTGTTTTCGGATTTTAAGTTTCGTTTAGGGTTCAAGAATTATGTTTCATAAAACAATACAGTCAGTCGTTCTTACATCATTGATGTTGGTGCTTGGTGCAGGTCTTAGTGCTTGCGATAAAAGTGAGCCACCAACATTGATGAAAGCGGTTAAGCAGTTTGATAGCGATGAATATCGTGATGCTCATATCAAGAATATGCGTAAGAATCATATGGATGAATTACTTCATAAGCGTGACGAAACAGTGATTCAGGGTATTCGTACTAAAAATCACAGCTTAAAAGCGTGTATTAATTGCCATGTGCCTGAACAACATGAAGGTAAAGAACTTCGGCATTCTGACCCCGAACATTTTTGTTCCACCTGCCATAGTTATGTTGCGGCGCAGTTGGATTGCTTCCAATGTCATGCAGATCGTCCTCGAAACACGCAGGTTTCTCAAGTCGCTCCTACTGATGCTATCCATCAGACCACGGCGATTGATGCACCCGCTAAAAAGCATCTGCCACCCAATGTAGCAGAACTTGATACAAAGTCAGTTAGACAATCAGCCGCACAAAAATTAGGAGAAAAGCAGTGAGTAATATTGACTCCTATCGTCGTAAGTTTTTAGGTGGTATTGCGGGTACAGCTGCAGTGGCTACTGTTGCACCGGGTATTTTCTTACGTGAAGTTCAGGCAAAGCCTGCTGACCAAGCAGTAACCGATAAAGTTCGCTGGGGAATGTTAATTGATACCAATAAATTGACCGATGGTGGCGATGCATGCATCGCAGCTTGTAAAAAAGAACATGGTTGGGGTGATGATCCAAAATCAAATGATGCACAACAAGCGCAGTGGATTCGTAAAGTTAAGGTCACAGAGAAGATGACAGGTCACACAGTAACGCTGCCTGTAATGTGCCAACATTGTGAAACAGCGCCTTGTGTGGATGTATGTCCGACTGGTGCCTCGATGAAACGCGCCGATGGCATCGTACAAGTAAATAAGCATATTTGTATTGGTTGTCGTTACTGCATGATGGCTTGCCCATACAAGGCGCGAAGTTTTGTGCATGAGACTTTGACAGATCAACTGCCCGATACACCTCGTGGTAAAGGTAC
>CAYOHT010000125.1:0-6121 GCA_964403815.1 uncultured Cocleimonas sp. | reverse complement strand
ACCTTGGTAGTGGCTTTTTTGTGTCTGCTATTTACAGTAGTTTTTGTATATAAGGGAAGCACACCCCCCCACTTTTACATCATGTAAAAGTGGGGGGGTGTGCTTTGACAAGTTCAGCAGAGCTGCTTACGAGAAGCTCTTCTCGCAATCGTAGCCATTCTTGCTGGCGTTTATGCGGTAGCTCTAATTGCTCGCATAATGCTATGAAATCATCTTCACTACTTTCTGTAATTTCAAACTGCTTAATATCCACATCTTCAATCTCACATTGAATGCCCGTAAGCTGGCGTGACAGCAAAATCATTTCTTGATGTTCTTCTATTAAGTCTTGAATGCGCGCCGCGCCGCGTATCTGCATGGATGATATTTCTGGGATGGATGCAAACAGATTTTCAAGGTTATCAAAGCGCCTGAGTAACTTACCTGCGGTTGACATGCCAACGCCTGGCACACCAGGAATATTATCTGACTTATCACCTGCGATGGCGAGTTGATCGGCGATTTGCCGAGGCTTTGCTCTAAAGCGCTTGGTGATTTTTTTAGCATCAAAAGGTTCGCCTCGATCGTATTCCCACCAGTGATCATTTTTATAAACTAGCTGGGCGAGGTCTTTATCTGCTGTGATTATGTTGCAAGCGATTGAATGTTCACGCAAGGTTTTTGCCCATGTACCGATGAGATCATCCGCCTCATAATGCAGGCTTGCGCCTTCGTGAATACCGAGTGCGCGTATAAACTTACGGCAAAGTTGAAATTGATACTTGAGTGACTCAGGCGCAGGAGAACGGTTGGCTTTGTATTCTGGATAAATCTCTTTGCGGTGCGAGGTTTGCAAGCTTTCATCAAAGGCAAAAGCGATTAGCTCAGGCTTTTCATAAGACAGCAAACGGTACGCAAAGTCGATAAAACCCAATACGGCATTGATGGGTTTACCGTGAATGTCGGTTAAATCACTGGGGCGAGTATGCCACGCTTTAAAGACATAAATACTTGAATCAATAAGCCACGCTGTTTTTATGTTGATATTATTTTATCCTGGTCGTCCATCAATGCGGGCTTTAATCAACATCGGTGCGTAAACAATAAAGAATATCAAGAAAGCGAGAATCCATAATACTTGGGATAAGCCAATTAAGTGGATATAAAATGCTAAAACACGTGAAAACAGCCATAACAAAAATAATCCAAGCAACGGCTTGCCGTTAATGGTTTGAATGCCCGTCCAGTTTTTAACAGCAGTTAACAAAAAGCCTGTGATTATTGCTGTGGTAAAACCAAAAATCATTTCATGTGCGTGCCAACTAAAAAGAGGGTAGCTGTTTGGTAAAAGCCCTTTGCCAAATGTATACATGGCTAGCCATAATGCAATTGAAATCAGCCCAAATGATATTGCCGCAAAGAAAAAGGGGCGAAAGCCGAGGTGAAGAAATGCGGTTTTGGCAGTGTGTTTAGTTTCTATATTTAGCATGTCGGTATTTTAACGGCAAATGTGTTTTTGTAAATGATAAGAATCAAGTGAAAAATGTCCGTTAGTCTTTAAAGTACTGTTGTTCATAATGATTTGCTTAGTTTTTGAGCAACTTAAAAATATAATCCTGTAATGAATAAAAATAACACACGCTTTTACGAAATAGACTTTCTGCGCTTCGTTGCGGCAGTTGCCGTTGTGTTGTTCCACTATATGTATCGTGGATTTGCACAGGGCGGATATAGCCCTATATCGTATGCACCTTTTGACCAATACGCTCAATATGGCTACTTGGGCGTGCACTTGTTTTTTATGATCAGTGGTTTCGTTATTTTATTAACCGCGATGAAGCGTGATGTCGTTCAGTTTGTTATTTCACGCATTGTACGGCTGTATCCTGCATTTTGGGCGGGTGTAACATTTACCGCTATCATGACGGTACTCTTTGGCGGCGAGCTATTTTCGGTTTCCTTCCCTCAATACTTATCTAATCTCAGCATGATTGATGGCTTCTTAGGCGTTGAGGCTATTGATGGTGTTTACTGGACGTTATTGGTTGAAATAAAATTTTATGCGCTAATTTTTGTGCTTCTTTTATTGAAAAGAATTGAGAATATTGATTGGTTTCTTGCTGGCTGGTTGGCAATGCTAATGATTGATATTGTGATGCCACTACCAAAAATAGCGCAGTTTTTATTATTCCCCGAATGGGCGCCCTACTTTATCAGTGGTGCTTTATTTTATTTGATAAAGTTAAAGGGCATGAAAATACAATATCTGGGGCTTCTCGGAATTTCATTTGGGCTTGCACTTTATCAGGTCAAAAATGAAGTCGTTACATTGAGTGAATATTACAATACTGTCTTTAATCCTATTATTCCCATGGCTGTAGTGGCTTTTTTCTTTTTGATTTTTGTCCTTATTCTTGCAAATAAACTTACCTTTTTTAGATCAACATGGGTGCTAAAAGTGGGTGCATTAACGTATCCCCTGTATCTAGTCCATCAAAACGTAGGCTTTATGTTGTTCAACCTTTTTGAGGGTACGGTTAACAAATATATTCTATTAGTAGCGGTTATTGCATTTGCGGTTTTGATTGCTTGGTTAATCCATCGTTTAGTTGAAAAGAACCTTAGTTTAGCTATGAAAAATGCTTTAAACCAATTGGAATATAAAGCTAGAAGTTTGTTAAGCTGGCGTTAAATCACCAAGTTCCTTCAGGTTTTTTCATCGCATAAATCGCTCCGCTAGTCTGGGCTTTGTTAGCATTTATGCTTACATAAGTTATAGTGAACTCAGCTACATATAAAAAAATAATAAAAAATAAAAAGGCAAACCCCATGAAAAAAGCGTTACCCATAGCGGTACTTTTTACAGCAGCAGTTTTAACAACTATGTTTCTAAATGGTTGTGGAGAAAAAACGGTTGCGGTAAAAGCTCCTACCCAAAAACACTTATCAAGCTTCTTATCACTGCATAACCAGTTTTGTGAGAAAAAATACACATCTTCTGATTCTTTAAAAGTTGAATTAGCACAAGCTCCAACACTTAAGTTGGCTAAAGATTTTGAAGGCGTTTATGAGGTTTTAATCTCAAATGTAAGTTTTGCTGTATCGCCAGAAGAAGATGGCTGTACAACAGATGTGATGGTACAAGTTGATGGCAAACAGTTATTTACTTTTGAAGATATAAATAAAGCATTGATCGCGAGCGGTTATATTGAGACTGGCGAGCCTGTTTCGCTTAAAGATACGGGCATAGACCAATCTGAATTAACCATTATTGAAAAGAAATACATTTCTCCTACAGGCGAAGTGACAACTCTAGATTTCCCATTAGAGAAAATGGATAAATACTACATGACTCTTTTCACTGAGAAATTTACAGAAGCAAAGCAAGAAAGCAAAGAGCAAATGATTAAGTCATTGAGAATGGCTTCGCTTTAATCGCTTGATACCACTCATGTAAAAGTGGGGGGGTGTGCATTTGAAACTATCTAAGGGTTGCTTTTTGGCAACCCTTTTCTCATTAATGGCTTCATCGTTGATAGCAAGCTTCCAAATAGCGCTTGGTTACTTTTTCTCTTCGCTGGTGAGTAATTGTTTCATATGCTCACGTTGAGTAGGTTTTGAAAAGCAAGCAGGACAGTTCTCTGCAATCACAGGCAATTCATTTTCCTGAGCAAAGCTAGCCAACATTTTTTCACGCACATAAACAAAAGGGCGGATAACCCGCAAGTCGCCCTTATCATTGGTGTAATGTGCCTTCATGGTTTTTTGTTCTAGGTTGATAGATTTACACACATTGATAAGACATGCTTAAAGAATAACAGGCTTATTAGATAGCTCATTCTTATCATTATCACCAATTGGGAAATGCTTTTCTAATAAAATTCCTATCTCCTCAATACCTTTAACAGAGCCATCACCGAAGCGTCCCGCCTGAAAATCTTCTTCCATAAGCTTGCAAACTCGTTGCCACTCTTCATGCCCGACGACTTTATTGATATTTCTGTCGGCGGTAATTTCTACTTTATGGTCTGCTAATAATAAATAAATCAGAACGCCATTATTATTTTCAGTATCCCAAACTTTTAGTAAAGAGAAAACTTCTAACGCGCGCTCTTGGGGTTGTTCATCATTCCATAAAGCCCGAAGTGGCAAAGAGCTTTCGATAGCAAAACGAATTTCACCACTGTGCTTTGACTCTGAATTTGCGATTGCTGATTCAACTTTGGCAAGCTCGTCCGCAGGGAAATCACGGCGTAGCCACCAACCGGGGTAGAATAAGTGTTTTATCGTGCGTGTAAGTTGCAAACCTAAACTCCTCTATTGGGCAGGGTAGAGTGTGCGGCTATGATGGTGTAGGGCTAGGCGTAAGTGATGTTGAATGGTGTGTGCCCTTCACATCACTTACAACAACGCTATACGCCGTCGTAGTCGTGCAATCTATCCTGTAGCGGTCTAAAATAATTGGATAAAGTATTATAAAAAACTGTTCTTTCATTTGTCGAAATTCTTGTAATGTGAAAGCGGTCAATGGAGGAGATTAGGTTTCCTACCACCCCCCCGAAGCACCGCCGCCGCCAAAGCCACCGCCGCCTCCACTAAAACCACCGCCGCTGGAGCTTCCTCCTCCAAAGCCTCCACCGTAACCACCACCATCGCGATAACTACTGCTACGCGGTGCGCTAAAGGCAGCACTAAACAGACCCAACATTGCTGCGGCTAATAATGTTAAATAGAGGTCTTGTGAAGTGAACCAAATAAAAGCCGAGCCTGCTAGTGTAATGATGAACACCGTTAATATACGCCCAAAGATAGAGGCGAAAAAAGGTGCAACAAAAGAGGAAGCAAAAACCATAAAAATAAGACTACTATCATCATTACCTGCGCCTTGGCTGGTAACGGCTGCTGGTAATGGTTCGCCCTTAATAAGGCCTGATAAGCGCTCGGTTCCTGCTAGCACACCATCATAAAAACGACCTTGGCGAAACTCAGGAGCAATATACTCCTTAATAATACGCCCAGCGGAAAAGTCTGTAATAGCCCCTTCTAGGCCATAACCCACTTCAATACGCATTTTTCTGTCGTCTTTAGCAATCAGTAAAAGCACGCCATCATCTATACCTTTACGCCCTAGTTTCCACTTTTCAACGACACGCATTGAATAATCTTCAATAGATTCAGGGCTGGTTGTAGGCACAATTAATATAGAAAGTTGGCTACCTTTTTCTTGTTCGAGGTTTGTTAAGGTGTCTTCTAGGTGAGATTTTTGTACTCTGCTTAATGTTCCGGTTAAATCAGTAACACGTTCATTCAGTGCAGGCACTGAAACTTCTGCCTGTGCAAACAAGCTAAGGCAGAGAAATAAACAAACTAGAAAAAGCCTATGCATACTGGCTAATAATGTATCTTAGTTGGTTGCAGGAGCAGTTTTAAAATCAACCGCTGGTGGCTTGGAAATTTCAGCCTCATTACTCACGCTAAAGTTAGGCTTAACCTTATAACCCATACGGCTGGCAAAAAGATTACCTGGAAACTTTCGAACGGAGAGATTATAGTCCCTCACTGCCCCCACATAGCGCTTACGGGCTACCGTGATACGATTCTCAGTGCCTTCAAGCTGACTGAGTAAATCTTGATAGAGTTTCGTAGATTTCACTTCAGGGTAGCGCTCAACCGTGACTAGAAGCTTGCTCAAAGCGGACCCTAACTGGTTTTGAGCTTGTGTGAATTTTTGAAAAGCAGCAGGATCATTAAGTGTTTCGGGTGTGACTTGAATTGCTGTTGCCTTTGCACGTGCCTCAACCACACTATTTAAAATATCCTTCTCATTAGCCGCAGAACCTTTTACTGTGCTCACTAAATTTGGAATCAAATCAGCACGGCGTTGATATTGGTTAACCACCTCAGACCACGCGGCCGTAACGCCCTCATCGCCTCCAAGGATTTTATTATAAACACCTACACCTAAAACAATAACGATGGTAATAATGGCAAGAATGATGGCAACGAGTTTTGACATGATGAGTCCCTTAATGATAGTAACTTTTAATATAGCATTTATAAACATGCTGTAAAAGTGGGGGGGGTGTGCTTGCGCAGAATATAAAAGCCACGGATGAATAATATTTATGCTTGACCAAAATTC
>CAYOHT010000124.1:0-6171 GCA_964403815.1 uncultured Cocleimonas sp. | reverse complement strand
TCAATCCAACTGCCTTTTTGACGTGCTTGCAGTGTGCCGTCATACATGGCTTCTGCATTGATGGCAGGTAGGTAGTAACGTCCTTTATAAGACGCGTTGGTTAATACAACGAACTTCTGCTCTTGGTCCTTTTTCAGCGAGAAGTAGTAGTGAACCCTGTCATCACGTTTGTCACTATAATCAGCCGAGCTTGCCGCCGCTAGTATTTCCATGCCTGCCGCGACAGGGATAGTAAGTGCAATATTTTCAATTTCATGCTTGCTGGTATTTTTCACATGAACATTAAAACGCACGTCTGCCCCTTGAAGTATTGATGTTCCGCTAGCTAGCTTACTCCAGTTATCACCATCCGTACGAACCTCCGTTTCTACCGTCAAGCTCAAACCTTTTTCAGTCGCTTCTTCATTGCCTGCTTTTGGCACGCCACGATTAACTAAAGTTGCAAAGAGTTTTACGCCACTGGTATTTTCTAGGCTGATTTTGCTACCTGGTTTTGCTAGTGCAATACTTGAAACGGCTTTGTCGCTGGTAATCTCGCTTGCTGTGCCGTCTTGCAGTAGCTTGGCACTAAAGTTACTGGTGTCGCCACCGAGGTAACGCGATACCGCCATTAACGCCCATGATATTCCTTGTGTGCTTTGGAATTTATCGCTACTCATTTCATCGGCAATCTTCTCTAGCAATAGATTAGCATCTTGCTTTTTATCCAAGGCAATTAAGCTTTCAAGTTGCAAGCCTAAATCGCCCAAGGTTGAGCTAAAGGTTTTATCAGAGCGTGTTACGCCATCAACTTCTGGCAACATGCCTTGAATAACAGCATTTGCTGCATCGGGCTGTGAGGCGCTTTGATAAGCCGACGCCAATAACCAACGTGCCTTTATATTCAGCTTGCTCGATTCACGCATACGATTCATCGCGCCCATTTGTGGCTTGCCAGCGAGTGCCAACACATACAAACGATAAGCTTGTGTATGCGAATAAGTTTCGCTACCTGAAATGAAGTTTTGCGAACTTAGCACTTGATGATCCAACCACGAATTAAGCAGTTCACTAGGAACTAAATAGCCTTTCTTTTTGGCTTCAATCAAGAAATGTCCTGCATAAATACTTGCCCAAGCATTATTATCTCGTCCACCTGGCCAGTAACTAAAGTCGCCTGTGCCTGTTTGGAAGCGCTGTATGCGCTCAATGGCTTTTTGAATATGATGCTCGGCTTTTTGCTGTTTCTTCTTATCCAAGTTCATCACATTGCCAAGATAAAGCTGTGGGAATGCCGATGATGTGGTTTGCTCTAAACAACCATGTGGATAACGTATTAGAAAATTCAAGCGACTATCAAGGTTCAACGATGGTACGGATGATAATTCCAATACCGCCTTATTCGTACCTTCAATCCCAAACGCTTCTGCCTGTTGCGACCAGCTCTCGCCTGCTTCAATTACTTTTGTTAGTGTGCGCGTGGTTTCTTGATTGGCACGACGAATATCTAAGTAAACATCCACCTCTGCTTTATGCTCAGGGTTGCTATCGCTCACAGCAGTAAAGTGCAGATGTGTCTTGCCTTCTTTGTTTGCTGTTTTCAGTTTGATGAAAGCGATTTTTTCGCCCAGTTTGCTAAATTTCACCTGTATTTTGCTATCACCAACCACGCTGACCAAGTCATCTGTTTTTAGCGTAACCGTGACATCCGTGACTGCCTTATCCAAAGCAAATAATGTCATAGGAACAGAAACCTCTTCATCTGGTCCTAGTACACGCGGCAAGCTTGTTTGTAGCATAAGCGGCTGACGAATAAATACTGAGGCATCCGCTTTACCATACGCACCCTTGTCACCCGCAACTAACATCACGCGCACCGCGCCTAAATACGGTGGCAAGGTGATCTCATGCTCGGCTGTTTTGCCTGCTTCTAAAGTAAAAGGCCCTAAGAACTTAACCACAGGTGGGAAGCGGCGCTTTTTGCTGTCATCATTATCTGAGTCCGCATCATCGCCGCCACCAAGTGCCAACATGCGCTCTAATTTTCCGCCATATGCACCAATGACTTCATCAAATAAATCCCACGTTTTAATACCCAGCGCTTCTTTACTGTAGAAGTACTTATGTAAGTTTGGCGTTCTAAATGCCGTCAAGCCAAGCAAGCCCTCATCCACTACCGCAAGCGTGTAGTTCATGGTTTTGCCTGTTGTTTCGCTCACCGTGATTTTTTGTGTTGATTCCGGCTTCCATTCTTCATCCACCATAATCTTGGGTTTTAGATAGGTCGCAGGATCAGCCACTTCAATCGGAATAATGCCGTAAAGACGAATCGGGCGATCATTACTCTTGCCTTTGTGCGGTTGCAATAGCGTGATATGCACATAAGCGTTTGGCGACATTGCAGCGGTTATCGGCAATTCAAATTGCACTCTATCTTTGCCTGCTTCTTCACCAGTGTTTGTAAATGTAATCCAACGCTGATCAAGAATCGCACTGCCCGTTTCCACTGTCATTAACGCTCTGCCGTGACTACTGGCAGGCAACTGAATTTTTGCGGTATCGCCAACGGTGTACGCTTTTTTGTCTGAGAATATATTCAAACGGCTTGCCGCTCCACTGCCTTCTTCTTGCGCGCGCCCTGCCCATCCTGGCCAGTCGATGTAAACCGTTTTACCTGTACAATGATTGCCTTCAAGGTCACAAGCTCTGATTAAATAACGACCCCACTCTGGGTGTTTTATTTCAAAATTCCATTCGCCATTACCATTAACGGTGCTAACGGTGCCTTTTTGTAGCAAGCCTTTATGTTTGCCATCGGCGTATTCAGCAAGTGAATTGGCGGATTTATCCCACCACCATTTCCAGTCTACTTTGTATAAGCTAACCCGTACTTTATCTAGCGATACTTCTTCTCCTTTTGAGTTTAAGCTAGCAATTTTAACGGTGTGCTTTATATCCGTTAGCAACATGCCTCGCGTTGCATCGCCTTTGGGTAATTTGATACCAACGTAATTATCATAGGGATGAAAGTCTGCCTTAGACTTGCTGATGCTAAACACGCCCTCTTTTTCAAATACACGAGTAGTAAAACGTGCGCTTAACATACCAGCCGCATCGCTTTCAGGTTTGAGTTCTTTTTCAAACTCTAAATAACCTTCTTTATCCAAGCGCCCTTCTAGTAACACCTTATCTTTACTTTTTAAACTGCGCGCAGGGTCATCGAAGGTATAGTCGGTAAATTTATCAAACTTTGTTTTCTTGCTTGAGTAACGCACTGAAATATCAGCTTTTAGATCACTGGCGGTTGCGCCATGTAACCATTGTGAGAATATTTTACCCTTCACTTTGCCATCACTGCTGTATAAAACAGGGGTAGATTCTGCGTCACCATCATTAAAGGTTAGTTCAACTTTTAAGCGATTGGGGCGCACTGTTTCAATCATCAATGTTTTACTAAAAGTAGCGCCACCCAAGTAGGCTTTTACCATCCAGTTGCCTGTTTCAGCTTCTTCGGCTGTCTTGAATTTAAAGGCGTAAAAACCACCGACTGAATTCGTGCTGGTTTTAGTTTTTACTACCGCACCGCGTGGATTAATTAGCTGCATGGTGACAGGGTGTGATTCAGGAATTTTTTCACCTTTGGTTTTTAGTAGCGCATCTTTTAATTTCTTTTGTACTACAAAGGTCAAGTAAATATCATCGCCAGGTCGCCATACACCACGCTCACCATAAATCGTTCCTTTGATGCCTTTTTTGATTTTCTTACCGCCCACTTCAAAGTGGCTGGTTGCTAATGCCGTTTTATTGTTGAGTTTGAGATAAGCCGTATCTTCAAACTTTTTTGCTTTTAACAAAAACGGTGTGCCTGATAATTCCATGGTGCTAAAACCAGAACCATCTGACGTCGCTGTTGCAAGTACTTGCCCTTGGTAGTTTGTCACTTCAAGTTCAACACCTGTGAGTGGCTCTGAAGTACTAATATCAGTTGAAACTACACGCAGATTGCCTTGTGCATCGCGCTTAGCAATTAAGCCAATATTGCTGGCAATAAAGTTATGATTAACTACAGTTTTATCGGTGTTGTAGACGAAGTAAGAATCAGAACAGGGGTCATTTCTATTATCCCAATTATAGTTATTGCCATTACTATTTTGCACATAATCACTGATACCATCCCAGCCACTTGACTCTTCGATGCCATTATCTTCTAAGTCTTTTAAGGGTGCCGATTTAGCGACTTTAGGTCTTTCACCTGAGCAATTATAGGTAGAATGACTACGCTTAATACTTAAAGAAAGGCGCAATAAGCCACCGTAATGTTGCTTCATTAATTCGGTAACATTAAAGGAATAACGATTCCATTGATTAGAATCTGCCGCCGTTAGCGGAATAGTTTTGCGCCATAAATAGCGACCTGCGCGACGGGTTTCATAATCGCCCGACAAACGATTCACTTGTAAAAAACGTCCCATATTATCGGGGTATATTTCAAATGCCGTGACTTCAACCGCATCTACACCAACAGCTTCAAAAGGGATTTCTAATATTGTATTTTGAGGGAGAATTGAGCCCTTACCCGCAAATTTCACCTGCGGCTTAATATCATCAAACACAACGGTTTCTTCAATCTTATCGCTGAGCGCTTTGCCATTCTTAGATTTTATCCCTGCGCTTACTCTAACTTTAAAGCTACCTGACAAGTTTTTATTGGGATAAACATTAATCGCATTGCGCTCAACGCGTACTTTATATTTATTCTTGGTGAGCTGTACTAAGCCCTTGATATTTTGTGAGCTATCCAACTCATCCGAAAAGAGCATTTGCACATAAGGATTGCTGCCTGCATCATGCACCACGCGTGTATTAATAAGCTTGAATTCATTAAGGCTTGGGATAGGGATCTCTTTATGTCCCTGTGTTTTAATGTTTATCGGCTTGCCATCCCATGTGAGTTTTAAATCAGTTGCAAAGGTTTCTCTCACAATATCGCTTACAACAAAATTATGTTTTTTGCCTGAATCATCATGCTTCCATAAAACTGGCAGGGGTTTGTTTTGTGAGGATGCTTTTAAGATAGATTTCAGTGCATCAAGATCCACACGGTCAGACACCAATACCTGCCCTCTTAACACCATCTTGTTGCCTTCATTTGGCATCGTCATCAAACCAAAAGTTTTTATTTCATATTCCAGCGGTATGACATGAAAACTAAAGTTAAAAGGTGTCATATCTACAGGAACATCTCTTAGGCCTTTAGGCTTGATGCTAACTTTATATTCAGTGCCTGCTTGCAACTGCTCCGTTGGTTCCCAAACAATTTCTGTTTTATTCTCAAAAATTGGCTTGCCCTTAATATCGGGACTAATATGCATGATTTTGCTGGCATCTTTTCCAACCATGTCATCACCAATCACATCACGATTAAAGACGATGCGGATGGGTGTATTACGAGAGATTGTGCCTTGTGTGTGCCAACCGCTAAGTTTTAGCCAGTTAAAGGCTTCGGTATCTTTTGGCTTTTCAGCGGGTTTTGGTTCTTCTTTTTTATCTGATACTTTTGGGTCATCAGCAGTTGCGTCTGTTGCTGCTTGGGTTTCTTGCTTTTTAGGATCATCACCACTCTTATCATCATTACCTTTACATGCCGAAAGGCTTGTGAGTGTAATCGCTAAAAACAATGTGTAAGTAAAAGCCTTAAATGAATTTAACGATAGCATGGATGTAATCCTTCTCTAATGTTTTGGAGTACACCCCCCCACTTTTACATGATGTATCTCTTTTGCAAGACCATACAAATAACATCATGTAAAAGTGGGGGGGTGTGCCTTGTATCTTGAATTAACTATAGCAGTTAAGCTCTAAGTAATATTGGAAGATTCTCGGACTATTTATGAATTTTTTGTGCAGACATAACAATAAACCTAACTAATCCCCTATCACTCTGTTTTTATTATTAAAGTTTGAGTGGCTTACTATTAGTTTTTCAATAATTTTATTGCTGATTATAAAATATCAACTATACTGGTGTGTAGTTATGAACGGCTCTGATGGAAATGAGCCTAGCACACCCAAGCATAACCTTAGTATTTTTAATCACATCGATTAGTAATGCCATTTAATACCAATAAGGAGATTTACCCAAATGAGTAAAAATAATACCCCTACTTTGAATCGTCGTGGCTTTTTAAAAGC
>CAYOHT010000123.1:4244-6258 GCA_964403815.1 uncultured Cocleimonas sp. | reverse complement strand
CGCTATTAAGAAAATATATGCACTGCTAATCCATCCCACAGCAGGTTTATCCCAAAAGTAAAACACACCTATCAAAGCGATAACAAACAAAAATAATGAAATTCTTATATAGCTACTAGCCAAAGTGTTGGTAAATGTTTTATCGTCAAAGCTTTCATTAGCCCAAAAGCGTAAAGTACCTGCAGGCAACCAGTTGAAAAGTACATTATGTAGAAGAACAGTTCCCGCAAAAATCAGGGTATAGGTTCCATATTCATCGGGGCTAAGCAGATGCGTATAGAGGCTTAAAGCCGCAAATGCCATAATGGCAGGGATGATTTTAGCCAGTATATAAATACTGCTATGACGAAAAAGCATTCTGGTTTTATTAACTCTGTAGTGTAGTGATATTTTTTTATAATTTAGAGAACTTCAGCAGTATAAAGCTAAAAGATAAGTGGGTAAATTTTGTACAGATAAGCTGAGTGTAATTACTGAGAGTCGGTGAGTCTCTATATGTTAGAAGTAACACGTGGAAGTAATCAATTGAAACGTACCAATCATCAGTTGATATGTCTCTTCAAACGGTTAGCCATGATATAATATTAGTAATTTCTAATAATCATAATTTGTAATAGTTGTTAATGAATATATTAAATAAATCCGATATAAAACAATTAGTTTTACTCTTTGTTGCTAGTCTAATCGTGAGCTTGCCTTACTTTTTATATAGCCCAAAGCAGGGCTTGATGGCTGTGCTGGTATTGATGATATTGGCAATGCTACATAAAACAGTTTTTCTTATTGCCAGTATTTATTCATTGTTTGTTAATTCATTCTTTATGCACCTTGTTACAAAGTGGGGTGGTGGTTCCCTAGTGTCTAGGATTCAAGCATCGTATGAGTCAGCAACTTATGAGCGCTGGGAGTATTTTAAAACCTATATAGGCATTACCGATATATTGATGACGTTGGGATATATTATTGTCGCATTGTTTGTTATCTACACGGTTGTTAAAAAACTAGAACTGTCGTCTTTTGCGCGTAAAATATCTCTTTCTGCGTCTATTTTAGCTATCATTGCCAGTTTGTTAATATTCCCTACACTTGAAACATTGAAAAACTTTCAGTTGGTGCACCTGCCTATCACGATGTATACAACACACGATAATTTAAGTGTTATTAATGAGCGCGCCACCTTTTTACAAACAGCAGAGGACACTAAAATAAGTTGCCCAAACAGCTTTGATAAAATCATCTTCATTCAAGGAGAGTCCGCCAATAAACATCATATGAGTATTTATGGCTATGATAGGAAAACAACGCCTTTCTTAGATTCAATTAAGCCATTCGCCTTTGATGCAATTGCCCCTGCTAACCAAACAAGGTTTGCCATTGCCATTGAGTTAACCGATGCGACCGTTGAAAACTTCGATGTTTTCTACAAGGACAAGAGTATTGTTAGCAAACTTTCTAGCTGTGGTTACACAACTCATTGGATTTCTAATCAAGGCAAGACAGGAGAGTTTGATACCACCATAACCTCAATTGCCAAAGAAGCGGATCATACCTATTTTTTAAATGATCTAGATTACACGACAGCGGGTTTAGATGGGAATGTTCTTGAAACCCTTGATTCTATTGATACCAAAACACCTGAGAAACAAGCCTTTTTTATTCACCTTTTAGGGTCACACTTTGCGTATGCTGACCGTTACCCAGCGGATAAAGCCTTTATGCAAGGTGATGATGTCGTAACGCATTATGATAACTCTATTCACTATACCGACTGGGTAATTTCTGAGATTTATAAGCGATTCCCTAATGAAAACGCGTTGTATATTTACTTATCAGATCACAGTGAAGTGGTGCAAAAAGAAGGTCATGGTTATTCACCAAGCTTCAAAGGTGAATATGACATACCTTTCGTAATGTGGAGTAAACAGAAACAACGATTGTCGACGTTATTTGAAACGACAAAAGGAAAGCTAATCAATACAGAATCACTTAACCATATTATCGAGTATTTAACAGG
>CAYOHT010000123.1:0-4144 GCA_964403815.1 uncultured Cocleimonas sp. | reverse complement strand
ACGCTTCTGTGGTCACCAGATGTATCGACAGGAAAAGAGTCTGCTTTCACTATCATTCAGCTTATTTTTATCTCATTTGTTATTTCATTATTAATTGATACGAAAGATAAAATGCGACTGGCTTATCAAAGCTACGTTTTTGGCACTTGTGTAGGCTCGGGTATTATTTTCTACAACTATATCAATGGAATAGAGTCTGAATATTGGGCGCGTTACAGCATAGAAAACTATGAGCCTGATGGGGTGGGTATCATGATTGCGTTGGCAGTGCCAATGGCAGCCTATCTAACGACTCAATATAAAAGTGTCATACTTAAAATACTTAACTCCATTGCTATCCCTATCTGTATGTATGCAATCTTTCTTAATGCGACACGCACCGCATCAATCGTTGCGATGTTTGGTATTGCCTATTGGTTATTTACGCACAGAAAAGCGAGTTTAAGGATCAAAGCTATTCTTTTAGCTTTTTTTGTTAGCTCAGTTGTTGGGGTACTTGCTTTTGCTCCTACAGCTTCTGTTGATCGAATTTTTTCTTCAAGTAAAGAAATGTCATCCGGAACACTTAACGGTCGTACAGTTATATGGAATGCATCTTTTGAGCAATGGGAAAAAGCACCAATTGTTGGTACTGGAGTTGGAAGTATCCAAGAAGTGCTGAGTGGCTCTCATGTGGAATTTAATAGTGCTCACAATGCATATATACAAGTCTTATTAGAACTTGGGGTTATCGGATTATTACTGTATTCATTATTACTTTTAAGCATTGCTTATTATCTTCAGAAAACACCCGCCAATGATAAAATTTTCTTAATATCATTGCTCCTGCTGGCGTTAGTGAGCCAGATAACGATGAATACCTTGTATGATAAAGAAATGTGGTTTGCGCTAACAATGCTTGCTATACATGGCCATATTATAGGCAGATATCCACAATCCAATATTCCACTTGGTCGTTCGTAAGTCTCTCGTAATCAACCACTTGGAACCACCTTTTATCCATTTGTAATACTGTCTATCCGCTTATCTTGTATTATTCGCGAGTAGTCGAAAGTGCTTTGCTATAAAATTAAGCAATAGGAATAATTGGGCTTACAGCATAATTATAAAGTTAGGTAATAAATTCATGTCAGTTCTAGTTAAGCAAAATAATTCTAGTATGTTACAGCAAATAGATGGAAACCTAATTCCTACTATGATGCCTGTCAATACGCCTATTTTATCAACACCAGCGCCAAATAAAGAGCTGACCTTGCACGATATAATGGGGATATTAAAAAGACGTAAATGGAGTATATTATTACCTATGCTGCTTACGCTTGCATTAGCGATTCTATACACATTATCTACACCTTCCACTTACCGCGCTAATGCACTTATTCAAATAGAGAGAGAAGGCGCTGAGATTGTAGAGTCTGGTCGGCTACATAGGCCAGCAGGCGCATTTGATGCGGACAAAGATCCTTTCTTTAGAACAAGCTATGAAATGCTAAAAAGTCGTGTGCTATCGGCAAAAGTTATTGAAGAGCTTAAGTTACAAGAGGTTTTATCGCCTAGCAATGCAAAGCCATCAGCATTATCAGCTTCAGGGTTAAAAGAAGCACTTGGTTTTGGCGCTAAGCCAAAAAAGAATACAGGAGCAACCGACTACAATGAAATATTTCAGCGAGGTTTATTGATTCAGCCTATCGCAGGCACACACTTGGTTGAAATTGTTTATGAAGCACCCTCAGCAGAAGGTGCTAAAGAGGTTGTTACTTCTCTGATTAATAACTTCATAAAAATACAGATTGAATCTAAAAGTGAAACTGGGCAATACGCAAAGGATTTTTTAACAAAGCAGCTTGCAGAGTCGCGCGAGCGTTTACGCACCTCAGAAGAAGCACTGGTTAAATATGCAAATGAAAAAGGTATTCTAGGCTTTGATGATAAGCAAACACGTCATGTTAAAAATTTAGAAATGCTTGATTCTGCCTTGGTTCTTGCAGAAACAAAAAGAATAGAAGCTGAAAGTTTATATACACAAATGAAGCGTGCAGGTAGTGTTTCAACGGTGCTTACAAACCCTGTTATCACAAGTTTAAAGGGCACCTTGGTAAGATTAGAAGGTGATTATCAAGAAATGCTAAAGACCTTTAAGCCTAACTATCCTGATATGAAGCGTTTACAACAACAGATTGGTAATGCAAGAAGTAAGTTAAGCCAAGAAATGGTGAATATTAAACGCTCAATGGAGGCTGATTATCTAGCTTCTAAAAGTCAAGAATCTCGCATTCGTTCAGAGCTTACGAGCTTTAAGCAAAAAATGCATAATCTGCAAGACAGTAGCCTAGATTACAACACGCTAAAGCGCGAAGTAGAAACTAACGGTAAGTTATTTAATAGCTTATTACAGCGTTTAGAAGAAGTGAATGTAGCATCTGCAGTTAATACCAGTAGCATAAGTATTGCAGAACCAGCGGTTACACCTTTCAAGCGCTATCGTCCAAAGCCTAAGTTAAATATGGCGCTGGGTTTGTTTTCAGGCTTGTTATTGGGTTTAGGTTTCGCATTTTTACGTGAAGCTTTAGATCAGAAAATCAAAACATCAGATGACTTGCAAAGACTATCTGGTTTACCTGTTTTAGGTCGGATTCCTCGTTTGCCTCGCTCTGTTATGAAGCAGCAAGCAGGATTAATTACGGTGAAGGACCCGCAATCTCCTGCGGCAGAGGCGTTTCGTGTTTTATCCACCAATATTCACTTTATGTCTGGAAAGAAGGATGACAGTGTCTTGTTGATCACCAGTACAAAATCAGAAGAGGGGAAAAGCACTACTGCTGCGAATATAGCAAGTGCTTATGCTCAAATGGGCATGAAAGTTTTATTGGTTGATGCTGACATCAGAAACTCCTCTGTCCATACGAAGTTGGGTATTGGTAATGGAAAAGGGTTAACCAACTACCTAAAAGGTGAGATTGATCTTGTAGGTATTACAAAACCTGTTAAATCAGTGTCAGGTTTATATGTGATTACAGCAGGAGATTATGTTGATAATCCTGTTACATTGCTTTCGCATGAGCGTATGTCATATCTTACCTCACAAGGTGCTAAGATATTTGATTGCGTTATCATTGATGCGCCTCCTGTTCTTGGCTTTGCTGATTCATTGATTTTATCATCATTGGCTACGTCAACAATGATTGTGGCTCAAGAAGATAAAATTGACACAAGCCGAATCAAGACAACATTAGAGCAATTAGCGCGTGTAAATAATAATGTAGCGGGATTCTTGTTAGTGAATGCTAAAAACCCAGCATCTGAAACAAAGTATTATTCTAAGTATCAGAAGTACGTAAAAAAACAGGCGCGTTTGGCAACTAGCTAGCTTACTAGTAGTATCATAGCGTTAAAAGCACACCCCCCCACTTTTACATGGTGTTGAAACCTATTACCTAAAGCACTTCATTATGAAGTGCTTTTTATTTATGGATGAGATTTATCTCTTAAAAAAGGTAATCTAGGGAATCCCTTCGATCTCAAGAATGGTTAACATGTTATTTTTAAAACCCTTTATTAGAACAATTATCCTTGCCGCGATATTGTTTTTTCTACTTGTTTATTTAGGAATGAAATATCACTGGATTGAAATATTTTATAACAAAACCAATAAGATAGAGTTGAGTATTCCAGCCCAGTCAGCAGTTAATGGGGAGCTTGATAATGTAAAAATTGAAGGTAGCTCCAAAGACTTTCAGCCCAGCCTTATTCAAGGGCAAGAACAAGAGGAAAGCGCTTTGCTAGCGGATATGACAAAAGGGCAGATTGCAGAACGATGCCAACAATTATATAGAAAAACAGCGATGGATAATGGCTTAAGAGAGCTGGCAGTAGGGGATTGTGTTGTCAGTATCTATAGAAAAAAGACCTCATTAAGCTCTACGCAAAATAGACAAATTCAAATTCAACGACAGAATGCTACTCAGCAATGTCAGCGTACGATAAATCAAACTAAGTTTAGTAATGAAGTTGAAAGGCAGTTACTGGTTGGGGTTTGTGTGTCGGACAAGCTTAATCGCTAGGGTACTTTGAAATAAAATAAACAGCAGATAGCTCTGCATAAATTCTAGCAGTCGTTAAAAAACTAACGAGCTATCATTCAAAA
>CAYOHT010000122.1:5042-6311 GCA_964403815.1 uncultured Cocleimonas sp. | reverse complement strand
ACGCCGCCGCCTACGCCGCCGCCTACGCCGCCGCCTACGCCGCCAACGCCGCCGCTATTATACCTCAAATTAACCTTGATTTAGCCTACCTTAAATCTGGCTCTTCTCTCCTCATTCAACCCCTATGGCAGTCGTCTGATGATGAAAATACCCACGCCCCAACCTTAAAAAGCCTCGACCCTTTTTGGGCAGAACACCTTTTTAATCCTGCCATTAAGGGTGAGCTTTTCAGCAAAGACAAAGCGCTCTTTTTTGAAGGTTTTTTAGCAATTGATGAAAAAATATTTAAGGAAGAATCTGCCAGCGCAATGCAGATCTCAATTGAAAATTATATTAATAAACAAGGAAAGGTAGAAACCACAAAGGCAGCCCGTTTGATTTTATTGGGCAATGGTGGCGCGGGTAAAACCAGCTTGGTGAATAAACTCTGCAAGCCTGAAGGAGAGCTAAAGGTTAATGAAGCCCCAACGCCAAGGGTTCAAGTTCGAGACCATAAAATTAAGCATAAGGAAGGAGACACTGAGCTAAGCATTTGGGACTTTGGTGGTCAGGTGATTATGCACAGCACCCATAGTTTTTTTATTAGTATGCGTTCAACCTATATTATTGCTTGTAACTCGCGTGCCAATGAACAACCTGATAGCTGGTTGAATATGCTACAAAGCCGTTTTTTATCCGATGGCAATAGCAGTAAAAAAATGACCGTTTTGGTGGTTTATACGCATTGCGCCCACAAACAACTTGAAACGGATAATAAAGCACCGTGGCGCAGGGATAACGCCCTAAAACGTGCTTTTAAACAGTCATTTGATTTACAGTTTTTTAATGTCGATCTAGACCCTAGTGATAAAGAGCGTGTAAAAGGCTTTGCACCTTTACAAACAGAAATTGAAGAACGCGCCATAGAAGAAGGCAAAGAAGGCTTGGATGAGGATATTGCTGAGATTAGAGATATTTCAAAAGCATTAGAAAGCTCAGAAACACCTTATATTTGTCATCAAGACCTCGTTACGCGCTTAACGAAGGGTGAGGTGAGGTTGCGTGATAATGTTTTACAAGCCTTTAGAATAGCCAATAGTTACGGTTATATTTTTCCGCAAGCGCCTTTAAGCCTTGATGATAATAGGGTGAAGGATAATTTTATCTGGGTGAGCCAAAAACACTGGCTGACCTTTGGTGTGTATAGTTTGATTAATAATGACAATGTGATTAAGGCTTCTGGTTTATTAAAAAATAAACATATAAATGAGGCACTTTGTTTAGAAGAAC
>CAYOHT010000122.1:0-4942 GCA_964403815.1 uncultured Cocleimonas sp. | reverse complement strand
AGCCCCGACAGAAGCAATGGAAGGGATTATTTATGATAAAGCGGGTAAGAAAGTATTAAAAAAGATTTTGGTGAATTATCGCTGGGCTTTAATCTTAAACCGTCGCTCTGATAAGCTTTTATTACCCTTGGCAACCAGCTTGGATGAGCCAAAACAACTGGCAGGGATTGTTGAGATTTTTGATCAAGCAGAAAATTTAAAAACCAATAAACCGCTTTATATGGAAGTGGAATTAAGCAACCAGCCAGCGGACTTCTTTTTTAAGTTGGCAACTTATCTTGATTCACATTTATCAAAATCATGGTATTTATGGCGCACAGGGGCAGTGTTGGATTTTTATGGCAATAAGGCAACGCGCGCTATTATTGAAATGACGGGGAATGTTTTATCCATTAGAAGCATGGGTGAGAATAAAGAAAATTTTCAGCAGTTGTTATTGATAAACGTCCGCGAGACCTTAAATTCCTATAAGAGCAAAGCGATTAGCGCGCATTCATACGAACGTATTTGGTTTGAGGGTACGTCGCAAATGTTGAGTTCGGATATTATTGCCAGCTTGACCAGTGGCTCGGATATTGTTGATGATTTAATGAAACAAAAACTAAAAGGAGCGGTGAATATGACAACGATTAATATAGCGGGCGATGTTGTAAAAAGTAATATCGGAGGTGAGCATAACGAAATGACCAATGCAGGTGATACGCATATTCATATCACGCAGGTTAATAAGCAAGGCACGGAGCTGGTAGGACAGCTTAAGAAACTAGCTGATGCATTACCTGAAAGTAAGCAGAATGAGATTAACCAAATCAATCAAAGCATCGCGCTGATTAAAGAAGGCATAGACGAAAAAGACAATAAAGCGAAAAAGAGCCTGATGCGTAAAGGCTTGGATGGGGTTAAGGATTTGGTGGTGATTGATGAAGGGCTGGATTTAGTGGCTGAATATGCGCCTACGGTTGTGGCGGGTGCGGCAACTTTATTAAACTTATTAAACTTATTGGCTTAAATTCCATCTATGTAACGCAGGCGCTTACTGTATTATTTGATAGATATTTATAAAAAGCACACCCCCCCACTTTTACAGGATGTTTATAAACATTAGAATCATCATGTAAAACTAGGGGGGTGTGCTTTATACTCTTCTTAACTATAAATAATATTAAATATGAATGATAAAACAATAATTTCCTGCCAAAACATCAGTAAGCGCTTTAAAGAAGGCAAGCTGGATGTTGAGGTGCTTCGCGGTATCAACTTGGATATTCAGGCGGGTGAGAAGATCGCGATTGTGGGTAGCTCGGGCAGTGGTAAGAGTACCTTGTTGCATATTCTTGGTGGTTTAGACTTGCCGAGTGAAGGCAGTGTACAGATTTTGGGGCAGGATATTGCCACACTTTCTGATGCTGAGCGTGGTTTGTTACGCAATAAATCGCTGGGTTTTATTTATCAGTTTCATCATTTATTGCCTGAGTTTACTGCGCTTGAAAATGTGGCGATGCCGTTGTTGATTGGTGGCGCAAAAGTTGTGGATGCTACGGATAAAGCCAGTGAAATATTAGAGAAAGTAGGGCTGGGTGAACGCCTCAATCATAAGCCTGGCCAGCTATCAGGCGGTGAGCGCCAACGTGCCGCAATAGCACGCGCACTAGTTACACAGCCACAAGCGGTGATGGCGGATGAGCCGACAGGGAATCTTGATCACAAAACCGCAATGCATATTTTTGATTTGATGCAGAGCTTGAATCAAGAAATGCAAACCGCATTTATTATCGTTACGCACGATATGCAGTTAGCGGAAAAGATGGATAAGGTTTATAACTTGATTGATGGGAATTTTACAGAAGCCTAGCGTATTGACACCCCCCTAGTTTTACATGATGTAAAACTAGGGGGGTGTGCAGCGGGTAATGTATTCTACCCGCACCCTTCAACTCCGCTCAGGAAGCTAACCTGCCTTAATCATATCCTTCAATTCAACAAAAGAATCAATCACTGCGTCAGGGTTAGACTCGCGAATATCAACGCCGTGGTTGTAGCCGTAAGACATACAGATTATATCAAAACCAGCCGCACGCGCGGCTTTAACATCTGAGGTTGAATCACCTAACATCAGTGATTTTTTAGGATCAGCGCCTAGCTCTTTTGCGCCGTGTAATAAGGGTAGCGGGTCAGGCTTTTTCTTTGCCAGTGTGTCACCACTTATTACAATTTCAAAATCATCCCACAAGCCTAAATCTTTCAAAATTGGGTGGGTGAATTCTGCATCTTTATTGGTGATACAACCGATTTTGATTCCCAGTGTTTGCAAGAAATCCATGCCTTCACGAACACCAGGATAAAGGACACTACGCTTGGAAGTATTTTCGGCATAAAGAGCACGAAAAATAGGCATCGCTTTTTCAAATATTGCTTCATCGTGAGCCGCATCTAAATGATTGGCAATACCGCGTTCAACAATTCGGATTACACCATTTCCTACCCAGTTTCTTGCAGCAGCTTCGCCACGAGGCGGTAAGCCAACTTGTTTTAGTGTTTCATCTAAGCACCAAGAAAGGTCTGGGACGGAGTCGACAAGTGTGCCATCGACGTCGATCATAATAAGTTCAGGGGTGAAAATTTTAGTCATATTTTAAAACCTTTAAAAGACTTTTTGCCACGGAGCCGAGCAACGCGAGACAATATTGGAGCGATAGCGACGACAACCCTTTAGGGTGAGGCGTAGCCGAATAATCACGGAAGGACACGGAAAAAAAGAAAAAGACAATAAAAAGCATAAGACCTTATCTCTTTAGGAGTAAGGTTTTATCTTGTGAGATTTCCTTTTCTTTTAACTTCCGTGTTTTCTGTGGACTCCGTGGCAAAAAGTTGTTGTTATACGTTAGCTTTAGCTAACTCAGAACGAAATTCAGTGATGATAGAATCGTAGTGATTAGGATCATCTTGGTTATTTGCACCAAAGATGGCAGAACCTGCTACAAACATATCCGCACCAGCTTCTTTGATTTCTTTGATGTTGTTAGCTTTAACACCGCCATCAACTTCTAGGCGAATATCAAAACCAGAATCATCAATCATCTTACGCACTTGCTTGAGCTTGGTCAGTGTTGATGGGATAAAGCTTTGACCACCAAAACCAGGGTTTACCGACATCAACATAATGAGGTCAACCTTATCCATTACATACTCAAGTTCATTTAAAGAGGTTGCAGGGTTGAATACCAAACCAGATTTACAACCAAGATCACGTGTTAACTGAAGTGAGCGGTCAACGTGCTTTGAAGCATCAGGATGGAAGGTAACGTAACTTGCGCCTGCTTTTGCAAAATCAGTAATAAGTTGATCAACAGGTTGGGCCATAAGATGAACATCAATCTCCGCGGTAACGCCATGCTTGCGTAGCGCATCACAAACGAGAGGGCCAATGGTAAGGTTTGGCACGTAGTGATTATCCATTACATCAAAATGCACAACATCAGCACCAGATTTAAGTACATTGTCAACTTCTCGACCAAGGCTAGCAAAGTCGGCGGATAAAATAGAGGGGGAGATAAAATCAGGTAGACGAGCCATATTGGGTTTCCTAGGTTTATTAAATAATTGTAAAGAGTGACTTTACAGGATTTTATAACAACAGTGTAGTTGTCTTTTTAGGGTATATAAAGCCCTTAAAAAGAGCCTTGATAAAGTCTAAATAACCCTGCTAATTAGCAGTTTCAAAGTTTGAGTTATTGTTTAGATTCTGCAACCATATAATCAACTGCTGCCTTAACATCATCATCTGATATATCAGCTCTGCCACCTTTGCAATTTAGACTCTATTTTTGTCTTTAATGTGACCTTTTTATCTATCATTCTATATTTATGACTCTCTACATTCAAAAGATTCAAACTCGGTTATTAACATTACAAGGGATTAACCTATCAGTGGCGCGGGCAGATTTGATTCACCCATTGGCGAGCGGCAATAAGATTTACAAACTACTGCCCAATATCGAATATGCCAAGGCGAATGGCTATACAGAGTTACTCAGCTTCGGTGGTGCATTTTCAAACCATATTCATGCACTGGCTTTAATGGCACAAAAGCACGGTTTAAAAAGCATTGGTATTATTAGGGGTGAAAAAGAATATGCTACAAATCCGACTTTACAAGATGCTAGAAAAGCAGGGATGCATTTAGAGTTTGTCACGCGCAAAGCTTATCAACGTAGAAATGAAGTAGACTACTTAACAGCGTTACAACAGCGCTACCCAAAGGCATTGATTGTGCCAGAAGGGGGCAGTAGCCAATTAGCGATAGCAGGATGCGCCCAGCTTGCACAACACATTAATGACGATGGGACAGTGCAATATTTTGATATTTTAACAGTAGCCTGTGGAACAGGCGCGACCTTAGCGGGATTAGTCTGTGGCGCACAGCAAGAACAATCACTTATTGGCTACGCCGTTTTGCGCGATGAAAGCCTGACAGGGCGAGTCGAGGGTTTTATCAATAATGAAAAAGGCGCGAGGGCATCAAACTACACAATAGAAGCCGCAGATTTTGGTGGTTATGCTAAGTTCGATCAAACCTTAATAGACTTTATTTTTGATTGGTTAGAGCAAACAGGCATCCTGCTAGACCCTATCTACACAAGCAAAATGTGTATGAGATTAATGCAGAAAATCGAAGCAGGTGAGTTTGAATCAGGTACATCGATTTGCATGATTCACAGCGGTGGCTTACAAGGTTGGCGCGGTATGAAGAAACGTGTAATAGAACTTACGGGCAATAGTCAGTGGGCGAAAATAGAAAAAGTACTGCAAACATCTATCATGTAGCTATGCATCAATGCTAGTAGTAGCTAAGGAGAAACTGATCAGGGTCTCCTTAGTTAGGCTTTCCTTAAGGAAAGACTGATCAAGTCCAATTATTTTAAACTTGCCAAAACTGCCGATA
>CAYOHT010000121.1:5005-6330 GCA_964403815.1 uncultured Cocleimonas sp. | reverse complement strand
GATATGCCAGAATCTCCCGAAAAATTTGATAGCAAAACTTTTTTAAAAACCGTCCCGCACAAGCCCGGCGTGTACCGCATGATCTCGGCAGATGATAAAATCCTCTATGTAGGTAAAGCCAAAGATTTAAAGAATCGCGTTTCCAGTTATTTTCGTGGCAATCTCGTAAACTCGCGCATTTACTCGATGGTGAAACAGATTTGTGATGTGCAAATCACCATTACCAGCACCGAAGCCGAAGCGTTGTTGCTTGAAAGCAACCTCATCAAAAAGCATCGTCCGCGTTACAATATTTTGCTGCGCGATGATAAAAGCTATCCTTATATTTATTTATCCAAGCACAAATTTCCACGTCTAACGTTTCATCGTGGAGGACGAAAAGGCAAAGGTCAATATTTTGGACCATACCCAAGCGCTGGCGCGGTGCGTGAGACTTTGGGTTTATTGCAAAAATTGTTCTTAGTCCGTCAATGCGAAGACAGTTATTTTAGCAATCGCTCACGCCCCTGTTTACAATATCAAATTGAACGTTGTACCGCGCCGTGTACCGATGAAATCAGCGAAGAAGATTATCAGCAAGGCACACGCCATACGGTTAAATTCTTACAAGGCAAGAGCCAGTTAGTGATTGATGAATTGGTTCAGCAGATGGATGCGGCATCTACAGATTTGGAGTTTGAAAGAGCCGCAGGCTATCGTGACCAGATAGAAAAATTGCGCCAAGTATCACAACAACAAAGCATCAGCGGGGGAAGCGGGGATGTGGATGTGATTGCAATGCAATATGCCTCCGATGTTGCCAGTGTTCAGGTGCTAACGATTCGCAAAGGCAATAATTTGGGTAATAAAAACTTCTTTCCTAAAATCCCGCACTTTGAGAATACAGAGTCAGAGATTTTTTCGGCTTTTATCGCGCAATATTACTTTTCACGTGAAGTGCCTAACGAAATTTTAATCAGTCATGACCTAGATGATAAAGACACGCTCGAAGAAATGCTGCAACTAAAAACGGACCGTAAAGTTACCATTGCACATCGCTTGCGCGGAGATCGTTCACGCTGGGTCGATATGGCGGCGCGCAACGCACAACACGCATTAAATATACACTTAGCTTCAAAAGCGGGCATCCAAAAGCGCGTTCAAGCGCTGCAAACAGAGTTGGACTTAGATTACATTCCCGCGCGTATGGAATGTTACGACATTAGTCATACAATGGGTGAAGCTACCGTTGCATCGTGCGTGGTATTTGGTTTGGAAGGCGCGATTAAATCAGAGTATCGTCGTTACAATATCACCGACATCGTAGGTGGCGATGACTATGCGGC
>CAYOHT010000121.1:0-4905 GCA_964403815.1 uncultured Cocleimonas sp. | reverse complement strand
CCAGCACATTCAAGCGCGCTACACTTAATTCAACAAATTCGTGATGAAGCTCATCGTTTTGCTATTACTGGGCATCGCGCGCGCCGTCAAAAAGCGCGTAATACTTCCCCGCTTGAAGGTATTGCAGGGCTGGGTCCAAAGCGCCGGCAGAGTTTATTAAAACAATTCGGTGGGATTCGTGCGATTACCCGAGCGAGTGTAGATGAATTAAGCAAAGTGAATGGAATTAGTATGGCGTTAGCGACAAAGATATATGCTATATTTCACAACGATTAATTATTTGATTAACCTAATAAAATAGACGATACATGATCTTTAATATTCCCATCTTCCTAACCAGTTTAAGAATAGCGGCAATACCACTTGTGATATTGTTTTTCTATCTGGATATGCCTTTTACAACGGCCTTCATTTTTGGAATGGCGGGGCTTACCGACTGGGCGGATGGTTATTATGCGCGCAAGTATAATCAAGAATCTCGCTTTGGTGCTTTTCTTGATCCTGTGGCAGATAAATTAATTGTGGCTACCGCTTTAATTTTGGTAGTGAGTCGTGAAACTGAGTTTTTGATTTGGATAACGCTAGCGGCGATTATCATTATCTCGCGTGAAATTGTTATTTCTGCCCTGCGCGAATGGATGGCAGAAACAGGTCAGCGTAGTAAAGTTGCGGTTGCCTATATTGGTAAAATAAAAGCCGTTACACAGATACTTTCCTTGATATTTTTACTCTATAACAAAGACTTGCTTGGACTTCCTTTGCGTGAAGTAGGGTTGGTACTCTTGGCTATTGCCACGGTACTTACGTTTATCTCCATGCTCCAATATCTTCGCTCGGCCTTTGCTAAATAGGCTTGTGACACAGTAACTACGACCCCATAGTAATCCAATGGATAAGTATAAAGGTCAGCATCTCGTTATAAAAAAAGCCGCAGGTTCTTATACGCATCATGGTTTGGGCTTAGGCGATGGTCGCGTAATTCATTATTCTGGTTTAGCAGATGATTTAAGCATTGCGGGAGTGATTGAAGAGCTTAGTTTGGACGACTTCTCCCAAGGCAAAGAAATAATTGTCAAACCTCATACTGAACGAATTTTTAACGCGGATAATGCAATTCTTCGTGCAAGCTTACGTTTAGGCGAAGCGCAATATCATGTACTTCATAATAACTGTGAGCACTTGGTTGAGTGGTGCATTAATGGCAAACATTTCAGTGTGCAATCACGTCGAGGAAAGTTGGCTTATTCTGCAGGAATTGGTGTTAGAGCGTTAGTAGGTGTGAAGAATCCTATAGGGTTTTTGGCAGGCGCTGCCGCAGGCTATGCTTATATCAACCATCAAGGTTTAAAGAAGTTGCCCGACTTTGAGGCGCTTGAAGATGCGTTTAATGCACGGCGTTTAAATACTGATGTAATTCTTCTTGGGAAAATGGATTCTAGTAAATAGAGGTTTGAATACATATTTAAATGCACACCCCCCCACTTTTACATGATGTTTGTTTATTCTTCAAAGCATCACAGAAGCTTTGCATAAATTCTTGCAGTCGTTAAAAAGTTAACGAGATATCATTTAAAACTAGGGGTGTGTGCTTTTAACCATTACTAGGTATTACCATCGTAATAGTTGTCTTTTTTATTATCTATTTATCCATGATCATGCCCGCAGCCACCTGGCGTATGAGGGTGACCGTGTGCAATCTCTTCTTCCGTTGCATCGCGAATATCAAGAACAGCTACGTCAAAGTGTAAGGTTTGACCTGCTAAGGGATGGTTAGCATCAATTTTTACGGTATCGCCATCCACATCTGCAATGACGATAACTTGTGTGCCTTGTTCTGTCTGTGCATGAAACTGTGCGCCCGCTACCATTTCTTCGTCAGGTATGCCTTCGAACATCGTGCGGGGGACAGACTCTGTGAGCTTCTCATCGCGTTCGCCATAAGCTTCATCAGGCGCAAAGATTAAGCTAAAGCTGTCATTAACAGATTTTTCATTTAACGCATTTTCTAAACCTTTAATGATTCCACCGGTACCGTGCATATAAAGAAAGGGGTTGTTCTCATCCGCTTTATCGAGGATTTCGCCATCATCATTTTTTAAAGTGTAGGCTAATGAAGCGATTTTATTTGTCGTAATATTCATTTGGTTTCCAGTATGGGTTGATAGTGAAAAATGCTAAAAAGTGCCGTGATTCTGACATAAATTTGTCAAGACTCATAGCATTACATGTTATTCTGGGGATATGTGTAAATGTTTCAAGGGTAATATTGATTGATGTCATTCCGACGAATTCTCTACTCTTTATTATTATATCTGATATTCCCGTTTGTAATCTTTCGTTTGCTCTGGCGTAGTCGCGCTAATCCCGCTTATCGTCAACGAATTGCTGAAAGAATTGGCTTTGTTAAAGTCGACAGTGATAAGCCTATTATCTGGGTACACGCTGTTTCAGTGGGCGAAACCATTGCGGCTCAGCCTTTGATTGAAGCACTAATTTTACAATATCCAAATCATAAAATTCTGATAACGACCACCACGCCGACAGGATCCGATAGGGTTAAAGCCTTGTTTGGCGATCGTGTCGCGCATGTTTATTTTCCTTACGACTTACTGGGAGCGGTGAGTCGTTTTATAAAGCGCGTGAAGCCACAGTTATTAATCGTGATCGAGACAGAGATCTGGCCAAACTTGTACACGGCATGTCATAAAAATGAGATTCCGTTAGCGTTGGTTAATGCGCGTTTGTCTCAGCGCTCTACCGATAAATATTTAAAGATAAAGCCCCTAGTGGCTGAAACATTGGCAAATATAAACCTCATTGCAGTACGCTCTCCTGCTGATAAAGAAAGGTTTAAAGCTTTAGGCGCAAGTGATGATCAACTATCCACAGCTGGCAATATAAAGTTCGACTTTGAAGCAAATGTAAAACAAGTAGAGCAGGGTAGGCAATGGCGCAAGCAATTACAACATAATAAACAGGTGTGGGTTGCTGCAAGCACACATGCGGGGGAGGATGGAATAATACTGGCTACCTACAAAACTTTACAAAAACAGTTTCCGACATTGTTGCTGGTTTTAATACCGCGTCACCCAGAGCGTTTTGATGATGTGTTTCAGCTTTGCACAGTTTTAGAAAGTGAAAACATTAAAACCGTACGCCATAGCCAAAGGGATGATTATCAAAACCTGCAAACCAATATTATTTTAGGTGACAGTATGGGGGAAATGCAAAGCTGGTTTGCAACGGCTGATGTGGTGTTTATGGGTGGAAGCTTGGTTGAAACGGGCGGGCACAACCCCTTGGAGGCAATTGCTCAGGGCGTTCCTGTTGTGAGTGGTCCTCATATGTTCAACTTTGATGATATTGCTGATCAACTCAGTGATGCAGGCTTATTGTTGATGGGTGAATCAGAGACTAAGGTAGAAGAAATGGTTGTGGGTGTATTGAAGCAACAAGCAAGTATTTCTGATTTTGCAAAAAAGGCAGAAGAATTTATGCAGCAACACCAAGGTGTTACTGCACGTCTTATAAAACAGCTATCAAAGATCTTGTAGTAATGCCTCACGAATTTTTGCATCTTCTTTTGCTTTTTCAGCGCGTTTTCGTTCAGCTTCAGCGATTTTTTCATCCATAAGCTCTTGAGGTGTTTTTAGTTTTTCCTTTGCAATACCCGAATTAACAATATCCGACTCTTTTTCAATAGCTTCTAGTGATAAACCGTCGAATAAGAAGTCATCGTCGTTATCATGCCCATCTTCACTACTGCCAACATGTGCTTCGTTTTTAATTCCACTATCTGCAAAGTTATTATCTTCAAGATTGATACGTACTTGTAAGTTGCTTGCTGAATCAGCATTCTTTAACGCTTCTTCAAGCGAGATAACGCCTGATTTATAAAGTTTGTAAATATGACTATCAAAAGTTTGCATGCCCAATTCTTCTGATTTTTCCATCACTTCTTTGATGCCCATAATATCGCCCTTCATGATTAAATCTTGGATCATGGGTGTGCCGATAAGAATCTCGATAGCTGCTACGCGCTTGCCGTCAATAGTAGGAACCAAGCGTTGTGAAATGAATGCCTGAATATTAATAGAAATATCCATTAGTAATTGATTGTGTCGTTCTTCAGGAAAGAAATTAATAATACGGTCAAGCGCTTGGTTAGAGTTATTCGCGTGTAGTGTAGATAAACAAAGGTGTCCTGTTTCAGCAAAAGCTAGCGCGTGTTCCATGGTTTCTTCAGTACGAATCTCACCAATTAAAATAACATCAGGTGCTTGTCGTAAAGTATTTTCAAGCGCGTCCTCATAGTTATCTGTGTCTACGCCTACTTCACGCTGACTAACCAATGATTTTTTGTGTGGGTGAACATATTCGATAGGGTCTTCAATAGTAACAATGTGACCTGTAGCATTTGCATTTCGGTGATCAATTAACGCTGCTAGTGATGTTGATTTACCCGAACCTGTACCTCCGACAAATAAAACTAAACCACGTTTTTTCATGATGATGTCTTTTAAAATAGTTGGTAAGCCAAGATCATCAGCATTAGGGATTTCTACTTTGATATTACGAATAACCATCGCAATGTGTGTACGCTGTTTAAAAATGTTGATACGGAAACGCCCAATATCAGGCTCATCAAGCGCAAGGTTCATTTCAGGTTTTTGATCAAATTGCTGTTGTTGATCTTCAGACATTAAAGATTTGGCAATTTCGTTGAGCTGCTCAGATGTCATTGTTTCTTTGCTAAGTGGTTTTAACTTCCCTTGGAATTTAGCGGAAGGAGGTGCATTAAACGTGAGATAAAGATCCGATCCGTCGTTTTGAACAAGAATACGAAGAAGTTTTTTGAAATCCATTTTTTGAACCCTGATTATTTTTATTATTGATTCAAGTATT